>JAUQYW010000546.1 GCA_030587525.1 Candidatus Sigynarchaeota archaeon
AGGCACAACGTGGCACTTCCCCCCATTTCTGCCCGAAGAGGCATCAAGCTCTGGCACCGTGTAGGATTTTTGAATATTTTTTTCCAGGATCCTGCAAAAGGCAAGGGGGTGCGGCGGGGAGATCATCAAACCGTTCTGGAACCAGCGGTACACCCCGTATCGGCTGATGATCTTGGTGACTGTGACCTCCACCGCGTCTCGAGCAAGCACGGGCCTGGTCGATGCTGGAGCAAATGATTCATCCGCGTGCCATGCCCAAGGGTCGGAAATGCTGCCAGGACAAATAGCTTCATCCAAGCCATCTACAGCGATCCACGAATGCTGGAGGAGCCGGCTGTCAACGTGGATATCGGCAATTTCTTCGCCAGCTTGTCCTGAGCTATGATTTATATCCGTTATCTCGTCCAAAGCATCGGAGCGCTCCATGAGTATTGCCCGAGCCGGACGATTCTCGTGATGCAACACGAGAATGGATGCACGGGTAATCGTGCTTGCCTCGGCGATCCCGATTGTTCTGCGCTCGCAATGATTAATCAACATTTGATTGACGCATGCAATCTCGCCACGCGTCGCAGCACGGATGGTAACCGGATGCTCGCAATCACGATCTGCCTTTATCTTGTAGCGAGCGGCGCATTTTTTGCATATGACTTTGCTATCGCCATGGGCGAGAAACCGGGATATCTTTCGGGCATCTTTCGGCTTTTTAAGTTCCACGGGGCAATACCAGGTCGACTTCTTGCATATGGCGCATCGACTGGCTCCTCCACCATGATCATTAATGTTCCTTGCATACCACGCAACTCGCGATTCCGCTACAAGATGCAGTTCTTGCTGAAATACCAGCGCGTTCGCTTGAAAGTAAGATAGCGAGCCTATGTATCCAACAACCATGAATGGAGGCTCAGCCGTGACTGGAGCCCTGGATCGGAGAAGTGCGATGTTCAATTTTGCCCTCATCGACCAATTTCCATCTCCATATTTGCTGGTTGTTATAGCTCCCTGGAATGCGCTGATGGCCCCACTTTCATCATGAATCATTGCCTTTGCCCTGCCAAGCTCGTAGAGCGTTATAGGGTTCCGCTTCTTCTTG
>JAUQYW010000550.1 GCA_030587525.1 Candidatus Sigynarchaeota archaeon
CTGAAACTCGAGCACGAGCGGCGCCACCATGGGTAGTCCGTGTTGCGACGCGTGATGCGCCTCCGTGTAGATATAGGGAAGCATGCGATAACGTAACTCGAGAAACTGCCGTACGATTCTTTGCGCATTCACGCCATAGTTCCAGGGCTCACGGAACCGGGGTCCCATCCCGTGGTACCGGATGTGCGAGCAGAACACGGCAAATTGCGTCCAGCGAATGTAAAGTTCATCCTCGAAAGGTGAAAAGGCGAAGCCGCCGACATCGTGGCTCCAGTAGGTGAACCCGCTCATGCCCAAGCTTAGACCGCCACGTAGCACGTTGAGCATCTCCTCGAACGTTGATGATGAATCCCCGGACCAATGTACAGGGTATCGTTGGCAGCCAGAATATGCACTCCTTGCCCAGATGATGCCTTCGCCGTGGTACTCCCACGACGCGTCAAACGCTGCTTTCTGATAGAGCAACGGGTAAAGGTTGTGCATTTGACGCCCGTTGTATTTCCCGTGCTCGCCACCGTTGAATTCCATGTGTGGCTCGATGCCCTCACCGAAATCGGTCTTGATCACGTGAGCGCCGAGATCGAACAGGGCTTTCAGCTTTCCCTTGTACCAGCCCACGCCTTCGGGCCGCGAGAAGTCGATGGGTGTCGCGGGGTTCACCATGAACATGAAGGGACCGTGGTTCTTGGCAAGTGCATTTGCTTTTTTTGCTTCCTTGTGCACCTTAAGATGATTGAGGACATACGGTGCTTGCCACAAAGAAAGCTTGAAGCCCATCTCGTGAAGCTGGTCGTTCATAAGCTTTGGATCGGGAAACTTTTTTGGCCCAAATTGCCAATCACACATCCAATCCTCGGCGAACCAGTTCGTGTCCACGTGGATGACATCGAAGGGGTATTTCTCGTCACGCAGCCGCTTGGCAACTTGTATGACCTCGTCTTGCGAGCCATAGCTAATACGGCTCATCCAGGCCCCGAACGACCATTTCGGGGGGACGGGAGCTTTGCCCGTCAAGTCCGTGTACTTATCGAGAATCGTCTTGAAGCTTGGACCATGGAAGAAATAATAATCAACGAGGCTTGACTCCACGGCGATCATGTTCTTGCAAAGTTCCCGGGAACCAGTCCAGAAGGTAACGGGCGCGTGCTCGTTCACGAACACGCCATATCCACGGGTCGACATAAAAAATGGGATGTTCTTGTAAGCCCGGCCCGACGCGTTTCCAGACCCTTCGGAGTTCCACATGCTCGTGATGGAACCGACCTTGTCGATGGTCGAGTAATGTTCGCCAAGGCCGTAGATCGCTTCGCCCGGGTAGATGAGGAATGATTCGACCCCGTAGAGTCGATTGCTCGCTTTATCCTTAATGAACCCGAGCGGGAAAGAATCGAGCGCCATAGCGAAATCGTTCTTCGATCGTCCCGACGACTCGGTCACCACCTCGCCATTCATGTTCACGATCTCGATGCGAAAATCATCCTTGTACACTTTCAACACGAGCTCGGTCGTGCTGATGGAATAACAAGCCGTTTCCTCCCTGAAATCCACCTTTAATTCCGGGTCAGGAGCCTCATTTATGACCATAGGCGTGTCGTGTTCCACCATCTCGCCGCCAAGCGCGCAGCGGAGGCGATAGGTACCCGGTTTCAAGAAGGTGATGCGGATGGTAAGGATGGAAGGCTTCGTTAGGAATCGAGGAAAGGTCGGGAGGCCAATCGTCTTCGCAACCTCTGCCGGGACCGGGCGATCCACGAAGATGTTCGTTCCATAACCGGTAAAATCGAATGAATTTCCCTCCCTCGCCTTGAACGTCGTCTTCCGTATGGAATAGGCGATCCGTCCAAGTGCTTTTTTGAGAAAGGTGAAGACGTCGAACGGTTCCCCGAACTTGTCAAGCGGGTGGTCTGAAAGTCCGTAAATAACGCGCGGTTCCGAAAGTGACATTACCCGGCGCTTGAAGGAAAATGGATGCTTGATTCTTTGCTTTGCATACTCGCCGATCAAGCGGAGAATTGTCTTTGTATCGAACGACATTTGTTGTCCTCCACGATATCGTGCATTTGCAAGAAGGTTTACTGCGAGAAAATAAATAGGTGCTGGTGATTCACGGGCTCCACGTGCTCCCGTCCGCGAAAACCGAGACCTGGGAGAATTTATTCCTCGCGGGGCCGTCCTTGTCCAAGGACAGCGTGATGAGCTTTGCTCCTATCCGGATGGCCTTGCCCGTGTTCACGAACTGCGCCGGGACCTTCTTGTAACTCCCGTACCCGCCAAGGCATGTCTTGCGGCCGTACACGTAAGTGATGCCATCCAGCTCGCCAAAATAGTCGTTCACGTGATCGTGGCCAACGAAACATGCCTTGATGCTCCCAAATTCCTTCAAGGCGGAATGCACGCGGCCGCGATCACGTTCATAGCAGACACTTTCTCGCTTGATGCCCTTGGCGATGCCTTTTTCCCAGATCAGGTGATATTCATAGTTTGGAACGTGGTAAAAGCATATGGACGGCACCTTCTTGTCACATGCGATTTTATCGCCTACCCAATTCAAGACTTTCGGTGGCACGTGAAAACCCCGGCGCGAGTTGAGAACGAACACATTCCACGCGACGTTTTCGCCAGCTGCATCCATGACCTCGACGAGGTAATTGTCGCCATAAAAGCCGTCCCACGATTTCAAGGGAACTGCATCACCCGGCTTGGGCGTTATCGCTTCGCGTTCCCACGGGTCATCGTTAATCGGCGTGCCATGATAATTTTCCATGAACTGGCGAGTTTGCTTGTATAGGCAACCGGGCAGGTGTTCGATATATTGCTCGACGGCATCCAGCTGCGTCGCGGGGTGCTCATCAAAGGACTTGAGCTCTTGATCGTGATTGCCAAATGCAAATACCCAAGGGAACGCAGAGCCGACGATTTGATCGAACAAATGCGATGCCCGTTTCATTGCTGGAACCGTGCGGAGACCGAACAAATCCCCGGTGCACGCAACGAGATCGACATCGAATATCTTGGCCATTTTCAACACCGAACGGAGGCAAAACCGGTCGATCAAGCCAAAATTGGTGAGATGGATATCTGTGACTTGGAGGATCTTGAAATCAGCTCGTCGCGAGCGGATCTGGATTCTATCTTCGAATTTCCGTTCCATCGTCGATGCCACGAGCGTGCCACTTCACGGTATCTTAAAACAAGGCATTCATTAACCTTTATAAAGATTTGCTCGTTGAAAATGTTTTGAAAAAGCGAACCATGCGCATTCTTCAATTCGACGAAAGCACCGCAACCTTCGCGCCTCGATGGCCGCGCACTTAGTAAATTCCTTGGCGCTTTGTTCAGCATGAATAAAAGTTATCGTTCATTTAACAGATTAAATCTCTTGGTGGTTTTAATGAAGGTTTCAATCCTAACAAAATCGGACAAGCGGCTCAGCTTTATCGTTGAAGGCATCGACACGGAGCTCGCCAACGCGCTGCGGCGAATATTTCTAACCGAGGTTCCTGCCATGGCCATCACGGATGTTCTCTTCATAGAAAACTCCACGCCGCTGTACGACGAGATAATTTCCCATCGGTTAGGATTGATCCCGCTCACGACCGACCTCGATAACTACATCTTGTCGGAACGGTGCACGTGTGAAGGTGCTGGATGCACCAAGTGCAAGGTCGAAATCCAGTGCAGCGTTGCAGCCAAGGATACCAACCGGAACGTGTATTCGAGCGACCTCGTATCCAGCGATCCAAAAATAAAACCCGTGAGCGACAAGATCTTGATTACCAAGATGTCGAAGGGCTCCAAGCTTCTTTTCGAAGCCGATGCTCGCCTCGGCCTCGGGAAAGACCATGCAAAATACCAGGCCGCGACCAAGGCGACTTACAAGTATTTTCCCGAGATCGTCATTGATCAAAAGTTGTTGAAGGATTACAAGTTCAAGGGAGACAATGAAAACGATCCCCTCGTTAAATTTTGCCCGAGAAATGTCTACAAGTGGGAGAAAAACGAGCTTGTCGTCACCGACATCATGAAATGCAACTTGTGCAATTACTGCCTAAAAATTGCCGAGGTGCCCAAGGGTGCGATCAAGGTTCGCTGGATAAAGAACAAGTTCGTCTTCTTCATCGAATCATCGGGGTCCATGCCTCCCGAGCGCATAATGCTGGAAGGTATCAAGATCCTCGCGGATAAAGTGAAGTATTTCGGGGAACTTGTCAAAAACATGATCGAAAAGCAATCAAAAGCAACCTAAATAAACTACAACATTTGAAAAAAGTGGATTAAAATGGGACGTGAAGTAACAGGACCGCAAGACATCAACACACGTCGCCTGATCCGGCAGTTGGAGAACACGAAGATCAGCATCTGGAAGGAGATCGCCACTATCTTGAAACATGCCCGGCGTTCTCGTCCCGAGGCTAACCTCGGTCACATCAACCGGGTCGTGGCGGATGGCGATGTCATCGTCGTGCCGGGTAAGGTGCTCGCTTCTGGCGACCTTGCCAAGAAGATCACCATCGGCGCGCTATCTTGGTCCGAGTCGGCTATGGAAAAAGCAAAAAAGGCTGGCGCGAAACTCCTATCGCTGCCCCAGATGCTCGAAGCATACCCGAACGGGTCAAACGTGAGGTTGATCAAGTAAAGGTGAATGGCATGAACACGGAATACCTGCTCATCGATGGTACGGATAAGATCCTGGGTCGCTTGGCCGCGATTGTTGCGAAGCTCGCCTTGCTCGGCAAGCACGTGCTCGTCATCAACGCCAAGGACATCGTAATTTCCGGCGCCCAGCAATCGATATTCGATCATTATATCCGGAAGAAAAACATCAAGACGCGAACGAACCCCCACGCTGGACCGTTCTTCTACCGAACGCCCGACAAGCTTTTCCGGCGAACGGTGCGAGGCATGCTTCCATGGAAGATGCCACATGGCAAGGAAGCATACCGGCGCGTCCACGCGTCCATCAGTGTCCTCGACAAGGAAAAATACCCGAAAGTCGTGCCCTATGAGACCCCCGGGATTGGCAAGGAACGCTTGAGCCACAAGTGCATCACGCTAGAAACGCTGGCGAAACGGTTCGGGTTCGATTACACGAACGTGACATGAGGCGAGCTAAAATGTCGAAGAAAAAGGTATACTTGGAGACCGGCAAGAGAAAAACGAGCATCGCGAAGGCAACGCTGAAACAAGAGGGCCATGGCCGAATATTGATAAACCACGTGCCCTACACCATCATTCCTGAACTGATATTCAGGGAACAGATCCAGGAAGTCATCGATTTGATTGGTCCCGAAAACTTGAAGGATGTCGACATCGAGGTCAACGTCGTCGGTGGCGGCCGGATGAGCCAAATCAGCGCTGCACGGACGTCGATCGCCCGGGCCTTCACGGATTACAAGAAGAGCTCGATGCTCCGAGCCAAGCTCGTCAACTATGATCGCACGCTGCTTTCCGGCGACGCACGGCACACCGAGGCAAAGAAGTTCGGCGGGCACTCTGCCCGTGCTCGAAAGCAGAAGTCTTACCGGTAAACACACATATATTTAATTTTTCAATCTCATTTTTATTGTCTTGTTGTCATACGTTCGCCATTTGCTTTGAAAGGGCCTGGAATTGGCATTATCCTTTGTTGTAATGTAATGAACGTGTTTAAAACCATATTAGCACCAAGACCAATAATCAAATACACCATCTCTATTTTGAAAATGGGCACGAAAACCGTGGCTGGAAAAAAAATTCGGGTTGGGTTCATTGGGACGGGCAGGATTTCCACGCTTCACCAATTATATTATAAAAATAACGATGACGCGGAGCTTGTCGCGATTTGCGACAAAAACAAAGGAACTGCAATGAACCATGCTGAAGAGTGGGGTATCAAGAAAGAAAATATATATACGGATTATCAAGAAATGCTTGGACGCGATGACATCGATGCCGTCGAGGTATTGACACCACACTCGTCGCACCGCGACATTGTCGTGGCCGCGTGCGAGGCGGGTAAGCACGTGAGCGTGCAAAAGGTCCCGTGCATGAGCTTGAGCGAGTACGATAGCATGCAGGTCGCTGCAAGAAAAGCTGGTATCAAGCTCAAGATCTTCGAGAATTTCCAGTTTCATCCGCCTTATCGCAAGGCCCTCGAGCTCATGAAGACCATCGGAAAGCCAGTCGCCGTGAACATCCGGATGTGGCAAAGCGTGAGATCTTTATCAGCATGGGCTGTACCGATCAGCTCCTGGAAATGGCGGATATCGGAAAAGGATGATTACAAGTTGCCTACCTTATGGGATGATGGCTATCACAAGCATAACCTCGTTGCCTTAGTACTTGGCAAGAAAATCGACAGGGTGCAAGCCTGGAACGGTGGTTACAAGCTTTACAAGCTCGTCCGGATCGATGTTCCCGCGGTTATCTCCTATAAGACAAAAGGTACTGAATTTGGTACATGGAACGTGGCGATATCCCAAGACTTGCCAATCCGGTCCGATTATTATGGCTGCGAAGAAATGGTCGAGATCCAGTGCGATAGTGGCATCATCTGGGTGAACGGCTGCACGGGGAACATGTTCATAGATTGCCCCACAGGGCCTGGTGCCCCCGGCGTGTATTGGATTGACAGCAATGGGAAATGGAACTCGGACTGCACGATGCAAACCAACTGGAAGTACTCGTTCATGGCTTGCACCAAGGACTTCATCGATTCGATAAAAGATGATCGATTGCCGTATCGATCCGGCGACGATGCGCGCCACGTGCTCCAGATCGATCTCGCCATGGTGGCATCGCTCCGGTCGGGGTTCCGGGATGTGAAAGTCGATTCCATCACGGATGGATTACCGAAGCACCTCACGGAATCGGAAGATATCAAGGAACCGGAACCAAATACTGAAGAGCCTGAAAAAATCGAATGACATTTCACGGTTTTTGCAGCAAGGGCATGATTTGGGTTTTCAAGGCGTACTTGGATGTTGAGATGGGGATCACTCCGAAATTCTCCAGGACCTTTTCGATCTCGTCGGAAAACGTCCTCGCAATGATGAGCATTTTCGGGTTCATATCCTTGAGTTCCTTCACCAGCAAGATGATGTCGTCCGTCTCAATTGCGATGATGACTGCCAAGCTCTCGAACACTCCTGCATCCTGGAGAGTCTTGTAATCCAATGGATTTCCCGTTATCACCGTCACGAGTTGACGTTCAGCGATGGTAAGTTTGTTGTAATGCTTTATCATCTCGAAGCTATCTGAGATGATCTTGCTCTTGATTCCCTGTTTCATGGCCATAGTGCTCATACGTTCCGCGAAGTGGCTGAATCCGATGATGTGGATTTCCTTGAGATTAGGGTCGCCAAGGTGCTCTTCAAACACAATTTTTGCCGTCGTGGACGACGCGCTGATCACCGTGGCGCCATATTTTTCGAAGATCTTCGCAAAATCATCCTCGAAACACCGGACTACAAGTTTGGCATTCGAGTTCATATTTTTTGCTTGTATGATCATCTTCAAGTTAAAAACCAGGTTGTCGTCGAGCAAGAACAAGTATTTCGCCCGCTTGAGCTGAATCGTGGTAGGGAACTCGTCATCAAGTTCATCGTATAGCACAGCTGGTTTTTCCTCCTCGAATACCTCGGTCAACTCGTCCTTATGCCTAGAAACGATTATGTATGGGATCTTGTGTGATTGAAGATATTTATGAAGTCGGATGCCGAGGTGGTCATATCCAATGACGATAGCGTGATTTTTTTGCTTACTGGCCAGGATTTCGCATGTTTTTCTTGGATCATAGTTTCGGAACGCGTCCACGGTCACCAGGGCGATGAAGAGGCCGAAGATCACGAAATCAGAATATTTATCGTAAAACATACCATATGGGCCTGGTAAAATATCGAAGTAGAACAAATATAACGCGGCTTTCCCAGGATCCCCCGTTATCGTTAAAAATATTAAGAAGTTGACAAGAAACCATAACGCGATGAGAATGACCATGTGCCTGTTTTGCCCGAACGCAATTTGCAGCTTCACGAATGTCTTTCGAACCATTATCTCACTTTCATTTTATTTACAGCGAATTCATGGAATGATCGCTGGTATTTTTCGCCCGATGCTTCAACATAAAAAAACGTTATGCCATATAATTAATCCGACCAGGTAGTATTTTAAAAAAATTTACAGAGGTTCAAGGTGAATCATCCGGGTTGAAATTAAGGGGATTCTTGCAGGCCCAGCAGGCCTCCTGTCGTTGGGACAAGGCAATCGCGCAGCGGATGCAGTACTTCGTTTCGCAATAGGGGCATATGAAATTCGTGCCCTTGAGGGGCGTGTTGCACACGATGCAGCTTTCCTTCTTCTTGATGACGTCGATCTCTGCTTCAGTTTTTGCATCGACTGCGTGCTGCACAACCTCTTCGCCCGTGGACCCCGCCTTCTTTTTCTTGGCAGCTGCCGACGTTTCCGCGATGGCCGATCCTGCCAATTTTCCCGCGTGCTCGTCTTGCGTGGTGGGTTCCAGCACGCGGGACAATATCGCGCGTTTTTCCGAAATCTGTCCATACAAGGCTTGTGAGCCTTCCGTTAGCTGTTCTTCGAGCTCGTCTTTCTTGTAACTGGACGTATCTTTCTTATACAGATACTTCTGCTTTTTCTTTTTCAGCACGGTTCTGCCTGTCACGCCTATCAAGATCGCACTCGCAACGGCGATGGGCAATATCACGATGGTGAGCGGGGAACTGAAGGCCAACCGTGGATCAGTATGCCACTCCAGCTCGATGTTGTCTGGAAAGCTATCGCCATCCGTGTCCGAGTTGTTTGCACTCGTCCCGAGGATAGATTCTTCCAGGTTTGTCAAGCCGTCATCGTCTGCATGATCTGCCGAGTCGTTTAGATTTGGATTCAAACCGTTGTGAATTTCATAAGAATCGAGCATTTCATCGTTATCGGTATCGTTGGTGTCCGGGTTCGTGTTGAAAACATAAATTTCATCCCAATTCGTTAGGCCATCTACATCATCATCGCCATAGGCAAAAGCACGGATGAATCCGGTGTACCTCTTCGTGACAGCGTCATCGTTTGCATCGATGACAGTCAGCACGATGGTAAAATTACCCGCTACCTGGAACACGTGGATCGGGTCCCGGCTCGTGGAATTGGAAGTTCCATCCCCGAACGACCATTGGTACCGTAAAGGCGCATCTGTTCCGATACCGGTAAACGTGAACTGCACGTCACGACCTGTCGCGACGAATCGCCTCGATCCGGTGAAAGTCGCAGTGAAATTGGCAACAGGAATGTTATTGTGCACGTTGATAAAATTGTTTTTGTGGATCGTCGCTGTATCTCCATCCGCATCAATCACGGTCAAGATCACGTTGAAGATGCCGGAATTCATGTAAACGTGCACCGGATTTTGAACCGTGGCATTGGGCGAGCCATCACCGAACGACCATTGATACGATGCTGGCTGATTCCCGTTCGAGCCTGAAAAGGTGAATTGAATGGAGCGAAGTGCCAAAATATTCGTCATGTTTGCTGTAAAATTGGCAGTTGGCGTGACATCCGGTTCCCAGGGCTGTCGCAGCGGGAACGGATCGACATCCGTGGTCGAGCCATTCAAGACGTACGGGGTGAGCCAGACCCGCCCTGACGGGGTTGCGCTGGGATATTTCGCCGTGTAATCGCCCCAGTAATTGCCTTCCGATTCGTTGTACCAGAAATTATGAGTTTCGGCATAAAACGAGTCATAATACGCTTCCGATAACGTGTTGTTGGCGATCGTGTTGTGATAGATCGAGTTGTTTGAGGAATATCCGAGCAGCACGCCATATCCATTATTAATGATGCGATTCTGGTACAGCGTGTTATTGTGGCCCTGGTTGAATGCAACTCCTGCATATTCATTGTCCGAGACGTTGCTATTCCTGATCGTGCTGAGCTGGGACATGTCGAGGTCAATACCGACATAGTTATGATGGACCTTGCAATTATCCATGGTCATATTTGATTGGGATAGGAGGATCCCCATGTCCATGTTATTGGAAAGCGTGGTGCCGGTCATGTTGATGCAATGGCTTTGAATCAAGTACCCGCCTTCGTAATTGCCGTCGATCGTGGAATTCAACACGGCATCATTGTAAGAATATATCATGTACAATCCCCATGAACATAGTGAAATATTGCATTGTATCAAGGAGTTATTATCGGATGAGATCATCCACGTGCCGGCTTCGGCACTCTCGTGCAGGTCGATATTAGTAAAGACGTTATCGCGTGAATTCATTGTACAGAGCCCGAGCGAAGCGTGACTCAAGTTTTGGTTCGAGACAGAGGAACCATTCGTGTTGATCAAGATGACCTGCCCCGAGTTCGCAAAATCTGCCGCGACAAGGTTCGTCTGGTTCACGATGTAACGCAAAACCCGGCCATTCACGCGGTTCGATCCATCGATGTCGTGCGACGCGCATTGACGATTATTACCCTGGAGCCGGAGCCCGCAGTTCGTGAAATTGTTGTTGCGAAGATGGCCACGTTCCGAAGATACCAGGGTAATGCCTTGGAAGCAATCTCGGAAAACGCTGTTGTTGACCGTGCAATTGGTCGAATATTGGATGTAGAGGGCGCTGCTCGTGAACGATGACAGCGTGGCATTGCGAACCGCGTTGTCGTGGCAATACATCATCACGATGCCGTTCGATGCGGTGCTGCAGTTGATATCATCGATTGACGAGGAATTGCAATTCAGCAAAATGATCTCGCCCGCGTTCGTGAAATTCGAAGAGATCAGTCCTGTTTTATCGTAATAATAATAGATTGGCTTGTTATTGACGAGATTTGTCGTGTCGATAATGTACGATGTGAGTTGCGACATGCTGCCTTCGACCATGATGCTGTTATTGGTCAAGTCATTCGATATCATTGTGGTCCTGAAAGATTCCCGGATGTGAATACCCATAACAGCGCTGTTGATGACATCATTCGAATCCAGGGTGGCGTTCCAGGTACCGGAAAAAATGTCGATTCCGAAGTAGGTTGAGTTCATAAAGGTGTTTTCCACGGCCTTTGTCTCGTTGCACGTGTTGAGTTGCATTCCATACATATTATGTAGTATGTAATTTTTTTCCACCGTGACATTGTTGGAATATTCCACGATGATGCCGTTGATTCCGTTGTCTTCGACCATGTTCGACGAGACATTTTCGTTATACGACCCCGTGGATATATACAAGCCATTAAGCGAATTGTTGGATATCGTGTTGTTGAATATCGTGGAGTTTGGCGTGTTGTAGATATCAATACCATAGCACGTGTTCAATGTCACGTTGTTACCGTCGATGATGAGGTCATGTGAAAGGCCGGAGGTCGCTATGCCATTCGTGTTATACTTTGCGGTGCAATTCGTGATGCGTAAATTTATACACCTGCGGATCCGGAAACCACAAGAATTCCACGGGTCCTCGTAGGCAGCGAGCACCGTGCAATTCCGTATGATCAAGTACCGATCCACGTTATCAATGAAGATGCAATACGGGCCGCCACGGGCGGATATTCTGTAATTAGCTATTACATGAGCAGTAGCCCAAGACAATCCATCCGTGCCATTTAGGTTGCAAAATGCATCAAGCTCGGCATTGCTCGTGATCGTGATGGGATTGTGCGTACCACTCACGTCAAACACGGGATAGTTATCTCTAGCGTGCGTGTTGCCATATATCTCATAAGGCGTGTCCCACAAGATCCCGTCGTTATGCGCACTGGGATATCTTGTCGTGTAATTACCGTAATTGTTGCCAATGATGCCGTTGGTCCATGAATTGCGTGCTCCGTCATCCCGAGCTTCGAAATTCGTGTTGGACGCGAACACGTT
Source organism: Candidatus Sigynarchaeota archaeon (assembly GCA_030587525.1). GTDB lineage: Archaea > Asgardarchaeota > Lokiarchaeia > Sigyniarchaeales > Sigyniarchaeaceae > Sigyniarchaeum > Sigyniarchaeum tengchongense. The sequence continues at coordinate 11,849 of JAUQYW010000550.1, forward strand.
CAAGAAAATGGCATTATCATCCGAATAATGACTGAGATAAATGCCCTGAATGCCATTTAACGAGGCGTTGTTGTTGGTGACCTTGTTATCGCAAGACATGTCGAGATAAATGCCCGTTTCCCCGTTATTCAAGACAATGTTATAATCGAGCGTGATATTATTCGAGCTCGACAACAAGATGCCCTCGATATCGTTGGTATGCGATTCGCAGTGATCCACAGTTATAAAATCTGAGTTACCATAGATCCTGATCCCCACCAAGTTATCATACATCGTGCAATTAGTCACGACGATGTTTTGACAGAAAAAAAGCTCGACGCCGGCGTCGCCGCCCGGGGGTGATGACCCGGAATTGAGCATTGTGCAGTTAATGAACGTGACATATCGAGTAACGCCTATCAGTTCAATGCAAGAGCCTGTACCGCTGCCGTTAATGACGAAGTCTCGGATGATGTACGGGCTAGTCTGATTTCCACCTCCCGTCTTGTCGGCAAAAGCGTCCATTTGCCCGTTACCACTGATCTTGATGGGGGTATGGTTCGTTGATGGTAAGATCGGGATCGGTTTCAAGAAATTATCCCTTAGCGGTTCCCAGGTCTGAAACGTGGCGGCGAGAAAAATACAAGAGCCCAGAGCAAAGATAGTTAAAAATCGGCCAAAGAAATTCTTCTGTACATGCTTCACATCAACGCACCTTAGCGCAAAAATCCAGCATTCAAATGCATCGCACCGGATATAGATTCAACTATCAACTACACCATATATAAATTCATTTCAACTGATTTAGGTTATCAAGCTGAGCTCCAGCAACTCACCCGGCAAGATCAAGAGCAAATCCGACAAGGAAAGGCGCACATGTGCCGCGATTTGCGAAAACACGTCTTCGATGTGGAATGTAGTACCGATGATTTTCTTCTGCTGCATATCCGTGATGGCATCGAGCACCCTGAGCTGGTTTCTCGTCAACATGCTCCGTTCAACCTCTGAAAAGGATTTGAGCAGCCAATTCTTGTTGATGTGCGTGACGGGAAGCGGGGTGAAGATATCATCGTAGAGTTTTTTGCCTCCCTCGTTGAAGATGTTGGTTTCTCCCTTGTAAGCATCCAATGTCGTTTGAAACACTCGTTCAAACGCGTCGAGATATTGTTCTGTTTTCTTCAGCAAGTCATCCGTGAGTTCGCGGATCGAATGGATAATGCATTTCGCCCGCTTGCCGTGCGCGATGGTTAAATTCAAGCTCCCGTACTTTATCTTTTCCACGGCCTTTTTTTCATCCAGCTCCGAGATATACACTTGACTTCTCATTATATCCAGGACTTGAAACATCCCGGATAGCATGTCGATATTCGTCATGCTGCCGATGCCCATTTTCTTGTTTGGGAAGTGGTAAAAAACCGGTTGACTACCAAAAATGATGATGAGTTCTGTGATCGAAGCCATCTCCTCCACGATGGATTGAGTGTGATGGAGGTCGATGTCGCTTTCATCTTTTTGCAAGATCTTCAAGAGGCTCTTCGCCGGTTGGATATCCAAGCCATGATCTGCAACAAGCGTCGCGAGGCATCTCGGTGCAAGAAATTTCTTCGATTCGTCGAAATAATCGGGAAATTTTTGCTTCATTGCTTCTATAAAATCCGGGGCAGCCTTGGTATCATCAAACCACGATTCCCATGCATCCAAAATATCCTTCACGAACGCTGGATCGAGACCATGCCGGATCAAGAGATCCCGGTTATAGCCCTTGAATCGAGTGCTGGAAAATAGCCCGCCGTGCATGCATAGGTGCTCATCCTCGATCAAGTGCTTCAATCCTTTCTGCTTGTCGAGAAATTTCCATTCTTGCATCTCCTTAATAAGTCTGCGAACTTCAGGTTTCACGAGATTGCGAGGGAACGATGTCTTGGCATCGATCTTGGTTTTATCGATGATCGGTAGCATTTCTTGGAAAATATTGGAAATGGCGTCTATGCCGTTGAACGAGCTGTGCAAGTTCCATTCTAGGAAATGAGCATCGGCGGGTTTGAACGTCTTGCATATGAATGATTTCAACGCGACCATGCCGAAATACGAGATCTGGCGGGGTTTTTCCTGGTCCGTTGTTAATCCGATGATGATGATTGGTGGACAATTAAGTTTCTTCTCCAGAATCGCCTGGTAAAAAGGGACAAAATCGCCGAAATGCTCTTGATTCTGCATATTGATGACGAGCACGATGCAATCGGTTTCTGTATACTCCTTTGGCGTCACGATCAATTCCAAGCTCGCTGGGAAGGCCGCGAAAACTCTTATGAGCCCGGACGAGATTTTGTAGGGATAATAGAAGATTCCCGATGTCCGGGAAAATTCGATCTTTTTGTCGAAAAACTCTCTGAAAAATTTTAGCAGTGCTTCGTTTTTCTCTCCCAAAAACATGAAATTATAAAGTTTTTGTTCTGTGGTGCTTTCCATTTTGAATTTCTGACCGTGGCTGTCAAATAAATTTGCCGCGGACAAACTTAAAATGCTTTCGCAAGTTTTTTTTCCTCTATAAGCTGCTCGATTTATCCGGCGTCCTTGGGGAACTTGGATAGCGAGTTGATGTGAATGGAGATCAAGGCATCATTGCGCGGTATTGCACCGCAAACGCTGTACTTGTTGCTTTTTCTCGTCGTTTTAGGAAGCGGATACGCCTTTTCGGAATTCATATCGACGCCGGTGGTTGACATTCCTTTCGTGATAACGGAAACGGGGCAGGCTGTTACATTTTCCATGTCATTGGGCAAGATATTGGAAATCATCGCGTGGTCTTTCGGTTTGATACTCGCCGGGTACCTCCTCATCGAACGAAACCTCGCAATCTGGGAAGGGCAAGGCATGGTTTCTGTGCGCAAGAAAGACTTAATTTTTCACTTATTCATCATTGCCGGGATCATGATTGCCACGGGCAACATTTTGCACGTGTATTTCAACACGCTCAACGGGATGGTTGAAGATTTCGCCGAAACAAGCTTTGAAGGCTGGACGATCTTCGTGCTCGTGTACGATATCGACGAGCAAGTGTCTCACGGGTTGATCCACGTCGGGATTTTGCTCCTCATCGCGATGCTCCTCGCTGCCGAGCCGGTCAACATCCAGGGAGACTTAACGAGTAAGATAGCAAAAAATACCATGTTCACCATGTTGCTCGGGTTCGTTATGGGCGCCGTCCAAGCATTCGCAGCATTGGAGGGGCAAGCCGGGATTCTCGTCCTGCTCGGTTCATGGACGATTATGTTGATGGTGCTCGTCGTTCATTTCAGGGCAGGGCAGCGCGGGTTTGACACGCTGCGGTTGTTCGAGAGGCCAAATCTCGGTTTTTTCGCGTGTTTCATCATCGCTGCCACGATCACCATCATCGTGTGGGGACTCATCTTTGGTTTCGTGCCAGCATATCCGTTTTTCAAGCAACCGGGGGACGTGTTCTAACATGGCATTCTCGAGTATGAAGCAACGGGTCGACAAGATCCGAGCCGATGTCCTCGTGACGACCCGGCCGTTCACGCGTGCCTTCGTCGTCTACATGATTGCCTTGCTTGCCTCGTACCTCATCGTGCAGCTATTCAGAATAGCGAACGTCCAGTTATCCACGACGATCTGGCTCTCGGATGGCGTGGACTCATTCGGTGTCGCTGCATTTCCCTTATTCACGCTCGCGGAAATCTTTTTCTTCGGCCCGTGGATGTCCGTGATAATGACGTTATGCTTCCGGAAATCCATGGTGTTTTGGAAGAAATGTGGCTTGATGCCGGCAAAGAAAAGCCAGATCTTGACGTATTTGTTCATCGTGTCGATTTTACTCATGAATACCGGGCTCGTGACAAACCGGGCGTTCAACATCGTGAGCGCGATGGTCAAGGACTTTTACGATGCGACAACCCTTGGCTTCGATAATTACGTGTTCGCGTACTTCCTCGACGAGCTGGTCGGCCATCATCTCATGAACGCGGGAATGATACTGTTTTTTCTCGTGATGGCCTTGGCAATGCCCCGGGATTCATCCGTTCTCGGCCAACCCGCGTTCTTGATGAATGGGGGTGAGAAAGTGCTCGTGCTCGTGCCCTCGGTCATCTACGGGGTGATTTTCTCATACGAGAATCTCGAGGGCCAGAGCGCCGTGTTTTCCATCGTGATGCTCGGGATTCTCGCCGGGGCCATGATCGTCGGAATAATGATGAAGAAAAAGGGATACGCCATTGGAAACCGGCCATTTTTCACATTCATCATCATCCAGCTCATCGTGATGGCTGTATTTTTGCTTGTATGGGGCATCACGCTCGGGACAAAGCCATATTACCCGTTTTTCTACGAACCGAGCGAATTGCAAAACACTCGATGTTTCCACTTGTTTTTAACCAAGAACCAGTTTCGCGCATAAATTGTATGTTCGTGGTGGTGGTGCATGTTTTTTTGATGCGCGCCTAGATGGCAAGGTTTTTCCGGTTACATATACCATCCGTTCATAGTTGAATGTTTACCTCATTGTTAATGGTGATCCAAACATGATTCGATTCGGTGAAAGCTGCTTGTTCTGCATGGGTGGCAGGTGCTACAACAAGAATACCCTCCACTACGAACGGCATTGCCCATTCATCGGCAGGCAATTCGAGTGCAAATGCTACAATGGCGTCGTTCCACGAACTGTTTATGCAGCAGAACCTGCAAAAAATCTAACGAAAAAAGAATAGAAAAAACAAGAAAGAAATTGGAAATTTGGATTTAACTCCTGACACGTCTCGGGTTGAATAGCATGCTGAGCTCGTGCGGCGTGATGTTCATGAAATATTTCGTTCCTAGCAAGAGGGCCATGTCAACGTTGTCGTACTTCTCGGTCTTGAGCAATTTCATGGCAAAATCGATGCGATTGGGCTTGTCCGGTATCGTGATGCCTTTTCGTTTCTCAAGCTTCTCGATGTACATGGCGAGCTGAGCCTTGAGCTGGTCATCGCTGATGTCCTCCTTGATTTTCCGCTTCATCTCGTTGTAGAGGCCGCGCATGGCTTTTTGCATTTCAGGGTGGTATTTGACCATGCACGTGAACAGCACCAGGTTCGATCGGAACAGCGGGTCCTTGGCAAGTGCATCGTCATCGATCGTGATGTCCCACCGTCCACCGATATCCACGGCTTTGCCGTCGATCTCGGCAACGATCTTGTAACCATTCATCGGATCCTTGACCACGTAATCGGATCCAGGGGTGAAGCGCTTGCCCTCCACGAGGAAAAACTTGACATAGTAATTGATGGGAAGTTTATCCTGGCTCTTGACTTCTATGTCAACGCCTTTCATGACCGATGCTTCGAACAAGTCTTCCATGTTAACCTTTCGGGAGATCACGGGCAGCACGAACCGGTGGCCCGTGACGGCATGCGCCCGAGCGATCTGGATTTGATAATCAAACCCTGGCAGCGTGATGACTCCCGTATACAGTGGATCCTTTTCGCCGAACGTGAGCGTCATGCTCTCGAGCAACGATTGCTCGATGCTCCCGAGCCAGGTGCCGCGCTTGTCGATCTCCGAGTGTGCCATATCCCTGAAAACCTTCACGATCAATCGCTTGTTAATTCCTGCGAATTCGTCGAATTTCCTGGTCAAGTAATTTTCCAGGTACCGTTTCTTGTCGACCTTGCCGTCTTGATCGACGTCGACTTCTTCCATACTGCTGCGGTCCTCGACCTTCGTGTCCCAATACCGCTTGTTGACGGCGATCACGAGCTTCCGGTTATTCTCTGGAGGAATAAAGCCCAGCTTCTCGTTGTTCTTGTCCAAGTACTCTTGCTTCTTTGCCTTTGGCAATTTCTTCAGTGGCTTCAAGACCTGTTTCTCGTAAGTCTTGGGATCTCTCTTGAGATCCGAGAGTGGTTGCCCCAGCTCCTTGGCACGGTCGATTTCGTAATACTTCAAGACCTTATCATTCAACATCCTATCCTCGTCAAATTCGTAGAGGATGTCTCCGACGATATCCATCTCGGCTGCGAATTGCCTCGACTTGCTCTGCCATTGGGCATCTTTCTTGATGCCTACCTTGGCGCCGTGCAAACCAGAACGCCAATAATTGACGATGATTCTCTTGATCGGCAGCGGGTTCCCTTTCTCGATCATCAAGCGGGAGGAAGCCTCTCGTTCGATATCTTCCGAACTATACTCGTCCTCTCCGATCTTTCCGTCTTCATCAACGTCTCGTGTGGTTTCTTCCGCCATGTTTCACTTCACCATGTCACAACATTAAAAATGCTTGTTATAGATATTCGTCACCGCTATTAATTATTTTGTCGTATCTGATAAAACGCAGCGATGAAACCATTTTAAGATGGAATTATATATAGATTACACGAGCAACACACGGTTCACGAGATGGCCAATTTGGAGTATCCAGCGAAGGACGATCCCATCGGGAATGATGATTTGAAAATCGCGGTGGTACCAAGGAACGCGCCAGCGGTTAACGTGCCAGGATATGATTCGTGGGGCGAAGCTTTCAATTCAGTCTTCGATTTCCTTGGCAACAACGTGATGAAACCTTCCGGGATAATCGAAGAGCCCTGGGTTCGCCCTGGACCTGCATGGAAGGGCATGTGGGTCTGGGACAACGCGCTCTATTCCCGAATTTGGAGCCTCTGCAACCTGGATTTCGCGAAGCATGTCCTTGATATCTCGTTGAAATTCCAAGCAACGGAAAATCCCAACGACGACGCGAATTTCGGGCGCATCCCGCACTCAATCGCGCCGGATGGCATCGACTCATGGGCGCATCCTCCGCTCCTGGACTGGGCGTTCTGGGAATTATTCAAGAAAAACGGCTCCGTCGACATGCTCCAGCAAACATTCTCCCGCTTGTTTGATTATCACCTCTGGCTCAACTACAACCGCGATCTGCACAAGGACGGGCTGTACTCGTGGGTCCACGTCGCCGAATCGGGCCTGGAAAATGCACCCCGTTTCGAGCAGGTGGCGCCCACCTCGTGCGATGCGATCGATTTCTCTTGCCTCGTTTCGATACAACTACGTTCGCTCATCAATATGGCCGCGATCCTCAAGGAAGACACGGTCAAGGAACAATTGACCGCACGAAAGCAGGAACTCGATGCCTGGATCAACGAGGATCTCTGGGATTCTTCCACGGGCTTTTATTATGACAAGGCGTTTACCGGCAGCCAGAAAGGACAATTTATCGGCCCGAAAGCAATCACGGGCTGGTACCCGCTCATCGCCGGCATCGTGCCCAAGGAGCGGTTGGCCAAGTACCTGCGCCACCTCACCAACCGCGACGAGTTCTGGACAGTGTTTCCCGTGCCCTCGGTTGCCAAGGACGACCCGTCATTCGATAAGAATATGAACATGTGGCGTGGCGCTACCTGGGTAGCAGAGAATTATTTCATCATAAAAGGCTTGAAGGGTTATGGTTTTCGCCAGCTGCCCGGGGAGCTCGGTTACCTCACCGTCGCCCACGTGTTTGACACGTTCAAGAAAAAGCGAAATTTCTACGAGTATTACAACTCGCTCGGCCCGAGCGATGCGATCGAGCTTTTCTCGAGAAAGGACGAGACTAGTGGTCCGAGGCCCTATGCTGTTAGTGGTACCGGCCTGGTCGCGAATATCTTGCTCGAAGACATTCTCGGCATCGAGCCCCAGCACGATTCCATCATGTTAATGCCGAGCGTTCCTGAGAAGCTTCTTGCCAAGCTAGGTGGTGCCCCGATCACGGGATCCTTGTCAAACATTGTTGGCTGGGTTCAGGACAAGATCGACTTTAAGATGACGTTCAACGCCGGCGATATTATCGAGTACGAGTTCACTTTATCGAAGCCTATGGACATCCACGTGCTGGAATTTTCCACGCGGGAAAAACTGTTCACTGGCGATGGCGTGAGTGTCGTCCAGGTGGAAGTGAAGAACAACAAGGACGTGATTTCCATTTTTTCAAAACCCGAAGGCCAGTCGATAAAAGAGGAATTTGCCAAGAAAGAGAAATGATGCCATACATGATATGGGAAATATTTTTCACGTGGCATCGTTAAAGCATTTATGCCCGGAGCAGCCCACATTTTCGTTGGTATCGTGGTCGGCATCTTTACATGGTACACGACCAGAGGAAAATTCACGCCATACCACGTGGTAGTCTTCACGTTAAATAACATCCTTGGTCCAGACCTTTTCTGGCTCATTCCTAACTTGGAAATCGCGGATTTCTTTAACACAATCTTCGGATACTCCATGATCGCGTTCGCGATGAGCATCCCGTACTTTTACATCGGAAAAGCCGTTTCAGAACCGATACGATATATCGACGTCTATAAATTGGCCGTTGCTGGTGGAATCTCGCACGTGGGGATCGACGGGCTAGGGCACGTGCTCTACGGAACCCACGTTTCCGATAATTTTTGGCTCTTCTCATTCGATTGGGTCGACATATTCATCGTAAATCCGGCCGGGTTAGCGATATTTTTGATCGTGATCGGCGGGATAGTGATTGTGAGCTTTCTTGCCTTCCGTCATCTGATTCACCGGCATGATGTCAAACCAAGTGCTGCAGCATTTCGTGTCGTGGAAGTTATATTGCCTGCAATCGTGCTGTTCGGCAGCATCGCGCTTCTCAAGCTAATGCCTTTTGGAGATGGGAAGTGGTTCACCATCGGCGATGCCGTGGTTTCCACTAGTGTCGGTCAACCTAACGAAGGTGTTTGGATCACCATTTCAGGCGTAACCGTAGCCATCGTGTTTTGTTTGCTTTACAAGAAACGGTCCTCGCTTTTTCGTCTCGTCATCATCACAGGTTATGCCGCCGTGTTGGTCATCTTGTTACTCTCGTGGCCTTTCCTCGGTGGAGGCGAGGGGGATGCAGGAATAATTTATTTTTCCCTGATATTCATTCTGGTGCCCCTTTGGTTGATCGCAACGAGTTTTCGTCGTCAAAATAGCATATTCTCGATGATCTTAGAGAAAAAAGAAGGCGGTGCGGAAAAAAATGTAACGGTTAAAGCCAGTTCACCGGAAATTCATGGTTCACATAAGCCATCTCCCTGATAGCTGCCATTGCTTGCATGTACGTGGCGCTCAGCGACGTGTACGGCGGCCGCGTGGGTATGGAGCGGATGAGATCCTCGAGTGATCGGAACACGACGAAGGAGGACAGCGTCGTGTTCTCGTGGTATCGATAGAGCTGGAACCAGGCTTGCCGGAGCACCAGGTAATGGTTGCCATTGCCAGTCCATCCATTGACACCGTCCGAGAAAATATTGGTGTGGTTCACGTCCGCTCTGACGCCGTCGCTGTTATCCCATTCCACCGTTGCGGTCTGGGAAGGCCGGCCCCGGTACACGAAGTCGACGAACGTGTGCGAGAGCCGTCGCATATCGGTTGCATCAAACACGAAGCCCCTTTCGTAACACTGGATGGCAAATTCCACGTCGAGGCACGCATGGCTCGTGTCGGAATTATCGCTGTTCCAGTCATACCCCCACGAATACATTTCCCGCGATTCCCTGTCGAGCGTGTATGTCCGAAGCGTCATATGTGCCTTGAGAAAACGTGCCATCTTCTGTACCATGGCTAAATAGGTGGCATTCCCCGTGAAATCGTATACTTGCTGGGTCATGAGGCCCATGGCGTCTATACGGTTGAAACAGGCCGTCGTGTTTTCAGGCGGCGTCACGTACCACCCTTGATCACCTTGCTCGTACCAGTTGGTCCGGTTCCACCGCTGGATCGATCGCTCGCCCAGGTCGATGTACTTTAATGCTATTGCCTGGAGGCTGGCATTGCCCCACAAGGCGGGCGTGTTCTTGATGATATTAGCAAGCTGGGCAAGGGGCATGATGATGACGCCATCCCAGACCTCGTATTCCACGTAAGTACCATTCGTGTAACCGGCCGTACCATAGCCAGGAATCCCGTCGTGGTTTCGATCGGAATTGTTGAATATCGATTCGGTCCGGTTTAGCAGCGGCCAGAGATACTTCATATCCTTGGTCGCGTTGAGCATATGCACGAAGCCGCGATCCATATATGATTCCCCCCACGCGTAGCCATCTGGAAGTGTGGGATCTCCGGAATTCCAGAACGAGGCAAATATTGTTTCGAGCGTCTGGTTGAAATCGCCATATTGTGTCTGGAAATGGTAAGCAGGATCATAATCGATGGCAAATTGTCTCAGGAACAGCTCGTATGGTTTCGGGGCGAGCTCGTCCCATGCATAATAGCCAAGCCCGCCCCCGATAGTTGCCAGGATGACAAGGGCCGACACGAAACCCACCTTGATGCGCCACGGGGGCATCTTTTCATCGTGCCTGGCTTTTATGCCTCCCGCGATCGTGGCAACTGCCAGCCCGTACAGGATAATTCCGCCGGCAAGAAAATAATACCAATACCTGGCCAGCTCGTCCTTGTTCCACAGGATCAATACCGTCGTGGCGATGAGTGCGCACAAGACACCAATGATGATGTACAGCGTCGCTCCGGCTTTTTGTAAGCTCGTTTCTCTCATTGTCTGACATCCGTGTTCATTTTGCTTCGGTGATCGTTTCCGCGGGATTTATACCCTTCTTGGCAAGCGCCATTGCATTGACCAGGCGCCGCCGCCAAGCCAAGTTAACCATTTCAAGCACCGTCAAGCCGATCAATGCGTAATAGAACCACGACGAATACGTGGCAATTTCCCCGGGTTTAACTGGGATGAATGCGATGTAGGCACCCAGGAACCAGCTCACAAGCATCAAGACGCCGGCCAGGCCACGGAACCCGATCGACTGCATTTCGGACACGAAGTACCAAGTTATAAAGGTCAGCGGGATACCGAGGATGATGGCATGAACCATGGACAGGAGACCGATGCAAGAAAGGTAATACATGATCGCGATAGTGGTTCCGGCCACAGGTACCGCAATATACGTGTTTATCCGTGGCTTTCTCGATGTCCCAAAGAGCGAGGATAGCAAGATCAGCGATCCCGTTATTAAATTTGACAGCAAAAGTGTCGTATTCAATGATTCCCTGGGATCCCGCACGGTTCCGAAAAAGACAAGCATGCTCCCCATCGTGAAGAGCGAGAAGGTAAGCCACATCATGATCACGCTGAAGATGATGGCATGGGATGTCCGGTTTACAGTGCCACGGGTTGTAGCATTCGTCGTTCCCGGGGAAATCCACCGGGGATAATCCGCGCCGAGTAGCAAGATCACCACGCTCGAGCAGATGCCGAGCACGGCGAACACGGCGCCAGAACCGGGAAAGGCAAGCTGGATCAAGGCATCGACAAGAATACCGAATACAATTGCCACTATGAAATATTTGCCGTGGTCTTCCAATCCCGTGATCATGTGGAAAATGGCCCCGGTCATCAGTAAGGCAAACAGCACGACCAGGGAATAATTGGTGGCCATGGGTTGCGTCGGGATACCAAGAAACTCAACAAGAGGTATCGATTGATTCGCAAAATCCGTGGCTGGCGCTTGCAAGATGCTCAAAAAAGCAATGATAGTCATTCCAACGGCGCTCACTAGCAAAATAAAGGGCGATTTTCCCTTGAATTTCATCAGCACGACGAATCCGGCGAGGACCGCTGCAGCTAGGATCACGAAATCGAACAGCGTGTCGTTCTCGAAGAAAGTGCGTGTCCGTGTGAAGAGTTGGTACGGCGCGAGCCAGCCAGCGGCGATGCCAATCGACAAGAGCAAGACACGCTGGAGCTTTTCCGGCAAGTAATGGCCGGGCATGCGAGGCGAGGCTGTCAAGGTGATCCCCCTCGTGACGCGGTCGGTTTTTTCCTCAAGATGCGGACCCGGGCGAGCAAGATCGCAAGCCCCGCGATTGAAATAGTCGCGATGATGACGAGTAGCGCAACGATGTCGGGCGAATAGACGATTTCGATAAGAATGCCGAGCGGTGCTTGCAACGCCATTCCCGCCGAATAATTCAATTCCAGCAAGACCGGCGTGAAACCCAGCTCCATCTCGTACGCCGGCAAGCCCGGGAACGAGGCAGACGAGTTCGTGAAATAGTCGAAATCGTTCAAGTCGAACAACATGGCAGAGCCTGATGATCCTTCGGGGGCAATGACTGATAGCCTGGCCCACGCAGCGGTGTACTGCGACCACAAGATGAGCACGGTCGTGTTGCGTGGAGTGTAGAAATAATACGACGAGACGGTACCGCCTGTGAACGAGCGGACGGCCACGCCATTGGCATAGCACGTGCCGTTTTCGATCAGCGAATTCAGCAGTGTGTAAGCATACCCCGCCGGTTTGAAACCGTAGAGATAGTGTACTGGATCGATGCATTCCATCAATCCAAACCGGCCCTCGCCGTATGTATCGTTCGTATCGCACCAGTCGTTTTGGCAATACCAAAACGTAGCGCTGATGTTGGCAGCAATGGCCTGGGCATACACTTTCAAGACCTGGGTCGCCTGGTATAGCCTCAACTCGGTAGCGATCGCGGTCCCTATTTGGTCGTTCGTTGCCACCGACGTGGCCATGCCTATCTCCGTGATCCAGACGGGTTTCAATTCCAGGCCATGGCTTTCCATCCAGAGCTTGACATCGGCCATTTTTTGCGACAAGAGCTCAGCATTCCGGCCGGAGTATGCATGGTAGGCGATGATATCATACGTGGCGGAAAAATTCTCCTCGCCGTACCAGGCGATCATCTGATCCAGGTACGAAACCTCGGGGCCAACGATGCCAGGCGAGATGATGATGGCATTCGGGTCGCAAGACCTCACGATGCTCGCGAGCTTCTGGGAAAACTCGAAGAAATCCTCGTCGGTGCCGCGCCAAAACCCGATGTTCGGCTCATTCCAGATTTCGTAGTATTTCAATATTCCAGCATATTGAAGGACGAAGGCTCGGGTGAAGTTATAATAGAATGGCCAATCTTCGCGGGGAAGATCGTAGTCGTTCGGCCACCAGCCCCAGCCATAGACGAAACAACCGAGCGATTCGATGCCTCGGTTCAAGAGGTTTGTAAACAGCGTGTCGTAATATGAAAAATCGTAAACGGTTGTGTTCTTGCCATAGTCTATCGCGCAGCGGAACCACTCGATATTGTTCCTGAGAATTTTCGGTCCGAGAATTTTCAAGTTTTCAGCATGGTAATTTATATCCGCGGGTCCATGGCTGATGCACATCTGGTCCTTTATCGGTATTACTGCAGTATCAAAGGATATGGGGCTTGCCGCAACCACGCGCGGGAATGCCATCGATGTTAAAGCCACCACATTCGTGAAAATACAGAGCCATAAGATAATGCCTACGGCTTTCCATCGAAATATTTGCGAATTCTTCATGTTTCGTCCCCCAGGTAATACGCAACCTTCTCGACGCCGCGGATGTATTGATCGACGAGTTCACCTGTCTCGTCCCACGGGAAATTCGGGAATGACACAAGTTGAGAAACCAATTTTTCGGTGAATGCGAAATCATCGGGCTTGTTCCCGCGCTCGGTGAAATAGGCTTGCTTGTGGAGGAGCTCGTACCTGCTCTGACCGACCCGCAGGCCCTCCGTGCCGAGCACTTGCACGAGCTCCGCCCGCGGGATGATGCCATATCCCTCGTCGTACACGATCTGGTTCATAAAATACCCGCGCTTGACGTGCTTGGGTATATCTGGCAAGAAAAATCCCGTGCCCTTGATATTCTTGATGGCAGCCCTGAATTTCTCGCAATTTCTCGTGATGCGGCCGTTGACCTCGGGAAATTTTTTTAATTGGCATCTGGCGATCGCGGCATGGAGCGGGGACAGCCGGTGCTTGAGTCCGAGCCCCGTCCGCCTGTATTTCTTGTAATTTTCCCGTTCTAGGCTAGATACCCGTTCATAATGGCCAAGGGCGACAGACTTCTCGTAAATCTCGATATCGTTCGTGACTAGCACTCCCGCTTCCCCGGCCGGCAAGATCTTGGTTCCTTGGAGTGAAAAAACCGCACAAGCGCCGAACGTGCCTATTTTTTTACCCCGGTACTCGGTACCGTGCGCGTGGGACGCGTCCTCGATCACCGTAATGGAATGCTTGTTGGCGATTTCCATGATAGGATCCATGTCGCACGGGTATCCATACAAGTGAACCGGGACGATAGCTTTTGTTTTTTTCGTGATCTTTTTTGCGATATCAGACGGATCGATGCCGAGAGACGTTTTCTCGGATTCGCAAAACACGATCTTGGCACCGAGGAATGCGGCGGGCATAGCCGATGCCCAGTACGTGTTCGTGGGCACGATTACCTCGTCACCGGGCTTGATGCCAATCGAAAAAAACGCCGATAGCAAGCACGCGGTGCCGTTCACCTGCGGTAACGCATATTTTGTTCCAGCGAACGCGGCAAACTCCTTGGCAAAGTCATCCACAACGCTCGACGAGGATATATCTCCCTTGCGCATCAAGTCCAGGACCGCATCTTCCTCCTCCTTGCCGAGCACAGGCCATTTCAGCAGCCGGTCTTGATCCAGGGTCACGGATCGTGGCCCGCCATCGATCGCGAGTTTGTCCACGAGCTAGCCTCCCAGAAATCATTATTTTGAACCAGCACTTGTTTCAGAGACCGCTTCCTCCTTAGCTTTTTCGACGGGGGAAGATAGGAGCCGGTTCAAGCTCTTGGATGAAGCGGTGCACAACAAGATAATGCCGCCGATGTTCAGGGCGAATGCGAGGACCTGGAAGATCCCCAGGGGAATCATGTAGATAAACGCGTCATTGATGAAAGGCACCAGGATCAAGAATGCCGCCTGAGCCGGCACGACGAGGCTCGCGTTCCCCCCTTTTTTAAATGCGTATTGCGTGGTCCAGAATGCGCCTTGCCCGACCACGATGCTGGCTACGAGCCACGGGTTGATTATCGAGCCTGTCAGTTCCCGGCCGCCTGTCGCCACGGAAAAAGATGTCGCGATCGATGCGAACCCGTTACAAACCCCCGCGATGATGCCGAACACGATGCCGTGTCTCTTGTTAAGCTTGACGGATACAATCGCCATGGTAACCCCGATGCACGCGACCGTGCACGCATACCACACGAAGTTAAGTCCTGGTAACGACATAGTCGCTTCCGTGTAATCGAACCCGAGCAAGACCGTTCCGGCGATGATGGTTGCAATGCCGATGATCTGCAGCCTGGAAACTTTTTCCTTGATGACATATACGGAGAAGATAACGACCGACAGGATGCCGATGCCACCGAGGGCGACGAATGTCGATGACCTGTCAAGAAACATCTGGGCAGCCACTTGCGCGACCGCGGCCACGGCGGTCATCAAGGATCCAGCGATCCAGAGGATAATCTTCCGCCGTTCCTCGGGCTTTTCCTTCCACTTTTTCCGCATATCCTTCCCGAGCGTTTCCGCCCCGAGGCGTTGAACGCCCTTGCCCAGATTCAAGCAAACCGTCGACACGATGCCGAAGAGGATAGCAAGAGCGAGATTGTATTCAAATTGGATAGCGAACATGATTTATCTCTCTGTATCTACCTTGGATTATGGCTATTAAACACTAAGGAAAAACAAGAAAACCAGCAATTGGAAGATATGATATATCATAAATAGTGTTTTTTACGAAAACGGAACCACTCATTGATGATCCAAGGCAAAGGGTTCAACTTATTGTTTTGAAGGTTGATCTCTTTCAAAGACGTAAGCTGTACCATAGTTTCAGGAAGGGCTGATAAGATATTATCGCTCAAATCGAGAGTTTGAAGCGCGGTGAGCTGGCCTATAGTGTCAGGGAGATTTGTTAACTTGTTCTCACCTGCATCGAGGCACTGGAGCGATCTAAGTGCCCCGATTGAACTCGGGAGTGATTCTAAGTTGTTGCCTCTAAGGAAGAGCCATTCCAACGAAATCAGCTTTCCTATGGAGACTGGGAAGGAAATTAGCAGGTTAAACTGGAGATTAAGGATCTGTAAGGATTGTAACTGACACAAATCATCGGGAAGGGACGTTATCGCGTTGGATTCCAAAGAAAGGTGCGCGAGTGATTTTATGTTTCCAATGCTCGCGGGAATCGATGATAATTGGTTGTGGCTAAGATTTAGATCCTGGAGCCAGGTCATCTTTGTGAGGGCTTCGGGGAATAAGGAAAGCTCGTTGTCTCCCAAGTATAGTTTCTGTAACGAGGTTAAGGCGTTCATCGTGCTCGGAAGAGATGTTAGATGATTATAACCCGCCCGAAGGTCTTGAAGTGATTTCAGGGAACCTATCGATTCGGGGAATAGTAACAACCCATTCCAGGAGACATCAAGTGAAACCAAAGATACCAAATGTCCAATTGAATCCGGCAGCGATGTAAGAGCATTACTTCTCAGCTCCAATTTTTTCAACGACGTGAGCCCTGCTATCGCCTCGGGAAGAGATGACAGCCGATTATCAGAAATATAAAGGGTTTTCAGCAATTTCAGCAAACCGATACTATCTGGGAGAGATTTTAAGTGGTTCCAGTTTAATTGTAATTCCTCCAGCGATGTTAATCGCCCTATCATGTCTGGGAGCGATGATAGCAGATTACAACTAACATCAAGCGTTCTCAACGAATTCAACAAGCATATACTATCTGGAAGAGAGCTTAGTTGATTCCTGAATACATTTAGGTGCTGAAGAGAAGTCAAGCCACCGATTGTCTCGGGAAGTGATGATAACTTATTTTCTGCAATCTCAAGGATTTGCAAGGATTTGAGCCCACCGATCGTCGCGGGAAGCGATGTTAACTCGTTCTCATGTACATCAAGGATTTGCAGAGAAGGTAATTGGCCCAAGGTTTCGGGAAGGGTATTCAACACATTCTTGTAGAGATATAGCTCTTTTAATTCTTTCAAATCACGAATGTTATCCGGGAGTGAACGCAATCCCATGCAGAACAATCCGAGCCCCGTGACATGCCCCCCGCTTTCGGTGAATCCAAACGTTCCTGCATCAACCTTTCTCATTCGCGCGATAGGCCGGCCAATAGCGTTTTCCAATGCTTCCAGCACGCTGACTTCGGTACTCTCGATCTCGAGGCCCTTGTAGAATCTCTTCTGTTCCATTTCGGAGGATTCACCAATGCGTCGTCGTGTTTTCTAAAAAAGGTCATTTCAAGATTAGGTGAGCATGATAAACAAAGTTATCTCCCACGATGGGAGAGATGTCGTTTCATCCTTTTTAAATCTAGTCGGAAACAAGACCTTCGCGTGAAAAACCGGCAATTTAAGGCGTTTTATGGTATTCGAGGGTTGATCGGTCCGATAAAATCTGGACTTGCATTTTTATATAGAGTCGATGAAAAGAGTCTCATAGTAGTGAGATTCTCTTAACTTCTCTTAGAAGTGATGGCAAAATGCAAAATTACGCTTTCATTATAAACCCACATTCTGCTGGTGGAAAGACAAAAAAGAAATGGGATTCATTGCTTGAACCTGCCTTGAAAGCAAAGAATGTGGATTACAAGGTATTTTTCACCGAAAGGCGCGAGCATGCTATCCAGCTGGCAAGGGATGCAGCCCAGTCCGGCGGTTTCAAGAATGTTGTCTCCGTTGGTGGAGACGGTACGTTCCACGAGGTCGTCAACGGGGTTCTCGACAAGAATGGGAAGTTGGTCAAGCCCGGCACGAACGTGGGCGTCATATGTTCCGGCACGGGCTCGGATTTCATCAAGACGATAGGCATTCCGCAAGATCCTTTAGCTGCCATTGATTTAGCGTTAAAAGGAAACGTGCGGACGATCGACGTGTTGAAAGGAACCTTTCAAAGCGTGGATGGCCAGCAAATGTCGAAGTTTAGCATCAACGTCGCGGATGCCGGCGTTGGCGGCGACGTCGTGGCTCTCGTGAACCGGTCGCGGAAGATATTCGGCGGAAAAGTCACGTTCCAGCTGGCTATCCTGCGAACCTTCTTGTCCTACAAGCTCAAGCCTGTTCGCGTTGAACTGGATTCAGAAACGCCACGTGATATTGAGCTCGTGAGCATCTTTTTCGGCAATTGCATCTATAACGGCGGTGGTCTCAAGGCTGCGTACAAGGCCGTGCCGGATGATGGCCTCATGGACGTCTTCATCATCCATGGAATCAAGCAAAAAAACGTGTTAGCAGCCAACATGAAAGAATTGTACAAGGATGATGCCGCGATCGAAGCCCTCATGAAAAAATTCCCATCGAACATGTCATATGGCCGGTACAAGAAAGCAAAGCTCATCCCAGCAGGTACCAAGGACGTTATGCTTGATTTCGACGGCGAGATGGTCGGCAAAGGCCCGCTGGACATTGAAATAATACCTTCGGCGGTCAATGTCCTCGCACCATGAGCCCTTTTATTTTTCCCCGTCTTTTTTTTAACATCTGTCGTGCACAAGTGACGCCATGAAAACCATACTCGTCATCGATTCCGGCGGTAGCAATATCCGGGCTCTCCTTTTCGACGAGCACGGTCAAATCGTGGCCAGGGAACATGAAAGCACGCCGCCACTTTTGCCAGAACCCGGTGCATTGGAGCACGATCCTGAAATGCTGTGGCATGCCCTGCTTTCGGTTTCAAAACGTGTTGTCGAAGCCGCGGGCCAGGATCCAAAGGACATCGTCGCGCTGGGCATTTGCAACCAGCGTGCAAGTTTCTTGCTGTGGGATCGCGGTACGGGGAAACCAATCACGAACTTGATCGGCTGGGCCGATGTCCGGGCTGCAAAAACGAGCGATGCGGCGAACCGGCTTGTAAAATGGCGCTTGATCAAGGAACTCTGCAAGATCGTGCGCCCGATCATCTTCTCGCAAAGCGCCGTCATCACCGCGGCATCGATGCTCAAGTTCACGACGGACATGGCCACCATCCGCTTGAAGTGGGTCCTCGATAGGGAACACGGGCTTCGGAAACGATGCAAGGCTGGTGAAATCGCGTTCGGCACGCTCGACACGTGGTTCATCCACAAGCTCACGGGCGGCAAGGTGCATGCCACGGATTTCACGAACGCGAGCGCGACGGGCATGCTCAACACCTTCAAGCGTAAATGGAACGGCATTTTTCTTCGTATGTTCGGTATCGACCGGAGTATTTTACCTTCGATCAAGGACACGAATGCAGATTTCGGCACGACCGAGCCCGCTGCATTTAATGGCATGGCAATCCCCATACGAGCGGTTGCGGGCGACCAGATGGCAGCCCTGTTTGGCCAGAGATGTTTCGAGCCTGGTTCCGTGAAGATTTCGCAAGGCTCGGGTGCGTTTGTCGATCTGAATGTCGGCCCGAAGCCAAAGCTGTCGAAACGGGGCCTTTTCCCCTTGATCGCTTGGCGCATCGATGGCAAGACGACGTACATGCTCGAGGGGTTCGTGGCAACGGCGGGTACGCTGATAGACTGGCTCGGGCAAGGGATCGGCTTGTCCGACACCCCCAAGGTGCTCAACGAGCTCGCAGCGGAATGTGATGATACAGAGGGCGTGTTCTTTATCCCGGCGAATTCAGGCATACGATTCCCGCATTTTAATGCGGATGCACGTGGTTGCATCTTCGGCATGTCATTGTCCACGCACAAGCGCCACGTGGCTCGTGCGGTCCTGGAGGGGATCGCCTTGTCCCTTCACGAGGTCATCCGCGGCATGGAACGCGACACGAGAGTTTCCATCAAATCCTTGAAGGTTGATGGAGGCGTTTCAAAATCGGATATCTTGCTCCAATCCCTGGCAAATTTCGCGAACGTGTCGGTGCATCGTGCACCTGAACCCGACATGACGGCCACGGGCATCGCCTACATTGCTGGTTTGAGCGCGGGCTTCTGGAAGGATTTCAACGAGATCGCGCAAATAAACCAAAAATACGCGACATTCGAACCGCGCATGGACCCGGCCGCGCGGGCAAAAAAACTCGCTGCATGGAAAAAAGCCATCCACTCGGTGTTATCTATGTATTCTTGAAATAACCATTTTCAAGAAATGAAAAGAACCTCATTTTTTAAGAAATTGCTTGATCACGGGAACCAAGGCGGTCACGTACCGGTCGAAGCCCAGGTCATTGCAATGCGCGCCATCGATCAAGCAATCCCAGTCGCCCGGCCGGATAAAGTCCCGGCCTTCAACGAACGCGCAAGGCTTGCCTGCTTTCTTTTCGTTCTCGTAGTTCTTCTGGATGGTGTCCCTGATGATTTCGAAGGAGTGCTTTGGTTCCGGGGTTAGAGATTCCATCATTAATGATTGCGGGTTCACGTAGATGATCGGCACCTTCGGATATTGCTTCCGGATCTTGTCAATCATGTATGCGTATCGCTCGCGAATCAACTGCACTTCTTTTGGATCGGCGATGTTGGCGCCCCAATCCATGATATACATGCTCACGCCGGATATTTTGGCTAAGAGATCGGACACCTCGTGCTCTCCTTTTCCAGCCCCTGCCATGCCGAGATTCACCACCTCTGCATCGATAGCACGCCCGATTCGAGCTGGATACGCCAAGCCGACGCGGCTGGCAAATGCCCCTTGCGTGATCGATGAGCCGTAGACCACGATCCGGCCGCGTACCTTGTACGGCGATGGTGGCAACATCTCCGGACCATCTTCAGGCACGCCGGGATAATCCCCTTCCAATGCCAGCGTGCGGATTTCCAGCGGTGAGTAGGTGGGCAGGTATACGGCATACTCATGGACTTGATTCACGTCGGTTTCGATCCAGATATTCTGATAGCCCTCGCGAATCGCTAAGACGCCCATCCAGAGTCCGTCGCGGTAAAAATCGATCCCGTATTGGCCAACCTGGGAGAATGCGGTCATACTTTGCTCCGGCGGGCGGTTTAGTTCGAAGGCGATGATTTTCGTCTGGGCCCGGAAGCGGATCACGCCGCCCGCAGGATGGGTGGCGAGATGCTGAACCGCGACCGGCAGCTTCGGCAACGTGCTCGTGGGAAATCGCTGCAATTTGAAATCAGTTTCAGTACCGAACCATGGCAATCCGTAAATAAACGGCTGTAGGTTCGTTCCAGAATATTCCATGATCGATCATTTTCATTTCAAGGATAAGAAAACTGCTCTCTACTTTGGTTCCTTCAAGCCAAGGTCGATGAGCTGGCCATACACGAGCGCTACGAGGATCTTGCTCAGCAAATCACCGATGAGCCGGTCGGACCGCTTCGCGGCCTCTTCTTTCAAGTATACTTCCACGACGTGGCGCACGCTCCCGCTTTCCTCGTAATGCTTTTTCACGAAATCCCGGAAAAACGTCGTGTATTCCAGGTTCTCTTGCAAGACGGTTTTCACGTTTTCTTTTCCCATTACAGCACCAAAATGGCAATAACCGATGGCCTCCGGTTCAAGATCGATAAGCTTGCGAAGGCTCTTGATGTACGTCTCCGTGTTATACTCCGGTGGCATAGACGTGCCGAAGGTGATAAGTCTGGTCGAATGGAACAGGGTGCCCGCTGCTTCGGCTGCGAACATGAACTTAGCATAGCCGTTTTCCAGCAGTGTGGGGCTGCAATGGTCACCCGTATGCCCAGGCGTGTATATGAGCTTGAATTCTTGCCCTGGCTTCAAGCCGGGGATGGGGAGTATGGTATCGGGATCGATGATCTCGTAAGCCTCCTCGGGTAAAGGATGCATCTCTCCAACTCCCAATTCGCCAAAAGTTCTTGCTGCACGCTGCATGTGCAGCGCGGTGTCTTGCAACTGGTCGTGCGTCTTTTGCGTCGTGATGACCTTCACGGACGGGTTCGATTCTTTCAATATATTCCACAATTTCCAACCGCCACCGAAATGGTCGAAATGGTAATGCGATGGCACGATGTATTTGATTCTTTGGAGAGGAATTCCTTGTTTCTTCAAGAATCGCAAGATGTTCTTGACGTCGTCCGACGTTCCCGTATCGAGAAGAAGAATCGCTTCCGGCGTCTCCAGCACGAAGGTCGAAACGACATGCTTGACTGCATAGGCCTGGACATCGATATGGTAGATCTGATCCGTGATTTTCCCGGATGCCACGATGATTGGGTTCGTTTCCATTACACACACTCAAGAAATGGAAAGAACGCGTTTTTATTAAACGTCTGCGCCAAATTAAAACCATGGATATGCCGTCGATCAA
Organism: Candidatus Sigynarchaeota archaeon; assembly: GCA_030587525.1. Classification (GTDB taxonomy): domain Archaea; phylum Asgardarchaeota; class Lokiarchaeia; order Sigyniarchaeales; family Sigyniarchaeaceae; genus Sigyniarchaeum; species Sigyniarchaeum tengchongense. Next base: position 33,872 of record JAUQYW010000550.1, read on the forward strand.
GTTTACGTTGCAAGTCATGTCGGTGGCGTGCGCGAGCTTCTTGCTCGGAATATTGTTCATTTCCGAGAATATGATGATTCCTCAAGGAGATTACCTCGTGTTCGGGATTGGCATTGGCACGGGCGTTTTACTCCCGCTGCTTCTCCCGCTGTTCCAGGGAATCAATAAGGCCATAATCCGGTGGGTATTTCTGATTTACTCAGCGGCCGCGGCGATGGCCACGATTATGCTGATCAATGGCATTTTCCTCCCCTTCGCTGCCACTGTCTTGTGCATGTCGTTGCCGTGCCTCATCGTATTCGGATTCACTATGGCTATGCTTCGTGAGGTGACGGCGGCGCGATGGCGGCGCGACGTTGTCTGCATGATCCTCGCGTCGTCCTTCTCCATGCTGGGTCGATCGATAAAAATCGCCCCGTTCACGACGTGGTACGCCCTTTATGCCGTGGTTGCCGTGCTCGTCACGAATGCGATCGTGCATTTAATTCCCGGTTTCCCGCGTGTCGTGGAACAACAGACCCGTGAAATCGAGGTAACGCGGTCGTCACGCGTGCCATCTATGAGCGGCGGTGCCTATTTTGCTCTCGGAATCGTGCTTGGTGCCATTGCAGGTGCCATCTCGTTCGTGCCAGGATTCCTGGGCGATTTAGCATGGATCGATCCGAATCCTATGTCGCCGGGCGTGCCGCGGACCATCATCGAACGGCCGTGGGCTCCCTGGGACACGATCGCAATCATCGCCGGCAGCATCGTGATCGACGCATCTATCATCAAAGCCTTGCTGGATCGACCCAAGTGGGCGCTCCACGTTTCATCCATTATGTTCGCGGGGTTCTTGATCACGTGGCTGGCATCCTGGTCAAGTATAACAATTCCACTATTCATCTGGTCGTTGTCCGGCATCACGCTGTTTTTCGGGGCGATCGGGAGCTTGATCATCGCGATCTTGCGATGGTTTGTGCCGCCATTCCCTGGTTCCCGGGTTGGCGAAGCATCGCGCAGGGCATGGTGCTTGGTGGTGCCATTTATCGGTTCCTCGGCCGCCGGGCTCATGCTTCGCGGCATTTTCGACCGGGCCATGACCTATTTGCCCGTTATGATAATAATTCCCGTGCTTTCGGGCGTGATAATCTTCACGATCTGGTTTACCTTGATCATGCAACAACATTACCTTTCCCCGCCAGAACGTGCATTCACCATCGAAAGAAAGCATGGCCGGCACCGGGTGGACGCGGTGCTCGTCGCGTTCCTTGCCCTCGGTGCCACGTACGCGGCGGGATATGCGATGTACCATGCGCCCTACCATGGAACGATGGAACGGCTTTACATGTGGGGAGGTGTAATCGGTAGCTGGACACCCGAGGTCGAAGCCCGGGTCACGCACGCGACCGTTTTCTCGCTCGGCTTGAACTTGACGTCCGGCGAGGTATCGAGCACCTGGCTCCCGGCGGATAACACACCCTACCATAACCGGGGCATCGAGGTCATGCCCACTATATTCCTCGCCTACTCGGACTTGTATTATATGCTCAAGAACACCGGCGGGAAACTGGATAAATTCATCACCTCGTTGCGTTCCACGTTGATCGCCACGCAGGTGGATGGCGTGTCCATCGATTTCGAGATGCTCACGACGCCAGCCGGGGCACCCCGGGTCACGACCGAGGATTGGATTTCCACCTGGGAGCGCATCAGCGCGGAAGCATGCCATGGCGGCGGCAACGATTTCTTGCTCGGCGTGTACTGGCAGATATATGGCGAATATTCGCGCGATCAAGTGAACCGGTACTTCCGGGCGGTCGATATCCACGTCGAAAATATGTACGAACATCACCAGCAAACTTCCTACCAAGGATCCACGATCGTGATCGAGGCCTCGATCGAGAACATCATCGACGTCTATGCGCTGCTCGATGACACGGCAATGATGGCCAAGATCATGCCCGGCCTGCCCGTGTACCATTACATCTGGATCGATGGCCAGCGGGTCTCCCTCAACGAGTCGTTGATACTGCCCGGTGGCAGCTGGTGGCCGTTCCACGCGTTCAGCACTCTTGAGCAAGTTATGATCGACAACAACGCCACGTTCCGCTGGGATCCTTTCAGCGGCGCCACGTGGGCACGGTTCGAGATGACCTTGCAAGATAACCGCACGGTCACGGTCGTGGCTTACTTGCACGATACAGCGCACCTGGCACGGACCATGCACGTGATGGAGGGGTACGGGATCAACGGCATTATGCTTTGGCCGGCACACCAGATGGTGCCACCTGGATTCATCCAAACATTTTTTCACGAGCCGTGATTGAGCATGAGCGCTTCGCATCCACGAATCCTCCTTCTCCTGGCACGAAAGCCGGTGAATGAATTGCCTGCAATCCTGCCATCAATGTATCGCAATGAAAGTTACCTGGCGGGGCAGCACTGGGCCACGAACCTGGTGTCGATCCTGTCAAGCACGGTTCCCTCCCACCACGGCATTTGGTCAGAGGAGGGTAAGCTGGGTTTGCACGTGAATCCCTTGCCTGCTTGCTTGAAGCGGTTCGGATATCGATCATTGTTCGTGGGCCCGGATGATGCGAAGGTCATCGCTATCCAGTGCGGTTTCGAGGATGTCCGCCCGATCTCGGGCAATGATGCTGCCCAGGACATCATTAAAGTCCTCGCGCGGTCGAACAATGCTCCCTCTTTCGTCGCGTGCGTTTTGGACGAGTTTCCTCCATCCATGATGGATGCCATTACAAGGCTCGCACAAGACCCGGACGATGGCGAGAGCATCACGATCATCGTGGCGCAACTGGTTCCTCGCGTTAGTGAGTCTTGCTCGCCGGTCTCCGTTCCCTTCGCGGTTGCAAGCCCGGGAATCAAGCGTAACCACGGATCGAGGGCCCACTTCTGGGCTCTCCTGGACATAGCGCCTTCGCTGCTCGGCTCGCTGGCTCTCAAGATCCCTTACTCTATGGTAGGAAGGGACCAGCACTTGTTCTGGCGCGGAAAGGGAAGGAGGGCGATCAAGTTCCCGCGAGAGCGAGCCTTGTTCGAGTATGCCGATGGATCCAAAACCATGTGCAGTGCGAAGTACATGCTCACCGTGCATTTAGGGAAGGAAGGCGGGGAATTGGTCGAGCACGTTGCGGGCATCGCCATCTCCCACAACCTTTGGGACGATGCGTCGTCGGCTAAAGTGAAAGAACATGCCATGCTGGAGATGCTCTGGGCACAGATGGACAAGGAATCGGTACCCATGCCCAGGATTGCAGGAGCGTGACGAGAAATGGCACGACCCAACATCTTGCTCATCACCACGGACCAGCACCACCATTCCGTGATCGGCATCAACAATCCCGTGGTCCAGACCCCGAACATCGATCGCTTGGCTAAGGAAGGTACCGTGTTCACCCGTGCCTATTGCACGAATCCCACGTGCACCCCGACCCGTGCCTCCATCATCACGGGGCAATACGCGAGCCAGCATGGCGCGTGGTCGCTCGGCACGAAGCTCCTGGAAGACGTACCGACCATCGGGGATGCGTTGCACAAGGAAGGCTACCAGACGGCGCTCATCGGGAAAGCACACTTCGAGCCCTTGAAATCGACGGCAGAGTTCAAGTCACTGGAATCCTATCCCATCCTCCAGGACGAGGCATTTTGGAAGAAATTTCATGGCCCCTATTATGGCTTTGATTATATCGAATTGGCCAGGAATCACACGGATGAAGCGCACGTGGGTCAGCATTATGCCCTCTGGATGGAAGAAAAAGGGCTGGCGAATTGGCGGGATTATTTCTTGAAGCCGACGGGAACCAGGACACCCTTTGACCAGCGACGCGATGCACCGCTGTGGCCGATTCCCGAAAAGTTTCATTACAACGCGTGGATCGCCGAGTCGAGCAATAAAAAGCTCGAAGAATATGCTCGGAACAAGCAGCCATTCTTCTTGTGGGCGAGCTTCCTGGATCCCCACGCGCCCCGCATCGTGCCTGACCCGTGGCACAAGATGTACGATCCCGGGAAAATGGAAGTGCCGCCGCTGGATCCAGAGGAGCACCGCGCCAATCCCCCGCATTTTCGCTATGCGCGAAAGGGGTACAAGTCCCGGAACCGCTTCTTGAACGCGTGGCATGCCATCATGTCACTATTCAGCGGGATCACCGTGGCTCGATTCTACGCGGATTTTCGGAAGCACGGCGTGCCAATGCACGGCTTGCACGGGGTTCACCCTCACATGTACAACGTGGACCGGCTGAAAACAGAAATAGCAGCCTACTTTGGTATGGTTTCTCTGATCGACAAGTACATCGGGGAAATCGTGCAAAACCTGGAACGGTTGGGGCTTGCCGAGAACACGATAGTAATCTTCACGACCGACCACGGCGACTTTTTCGGGCAACATGGCTTGGTGACGAAGGGCCCCTTCCACTACGAGGACCTAGTCCGCATCCCGTTCATCGTGCGATGCCCGGAGCTGATCCCGGCGAACCATTCTAGCGATGCCCTACAGTCGCTCGTGGACCTTCCCCAGACCATGCTAGGCTTGCTGGGTCTTCCAGTTCCCGAGCGCATGACCGGCGTGGACCAGTCGCAAGTATGGCTCGGCAAGAACGAGAGCGCCCGCGACCACGTCCTGGTCGAAATGCACCATTCTCCCGCACTGGTCCACGTGAAGACGTACGTCAACAAGCGATACAAGATCACGGCCTATAACGAGGCCACTTACGGCGAGCTGTTCGATCTCCAAGAAGATCCGGGAGAAAAGCACAATCTCTGGAACGATCCCGCCAAAGTGGGACTCAAGTCGGAGCTGCTTTTTCGGTTGATCCAAGCGGAGTTCGAGAAAGATTGGCAGATGCACGCGTCGCGAGTAAGGAAGAATTAAAGTAAAAGAAAATCAATTATGGTTGGCTGGATGGTAACACCTTGAGTACCGAGGGTACTGCCCGCCCACGCTTGATCGCACGGTCGATGCCGATTTTACCGAGGAGCAGGATGATCCCGATCAGGATCGCGGCCGCGAGCACGAACGTGTTCAGGAGGAACGGGACGTCAAAATTCGGGACTGGATCGACGAGGGGATCGCGGCGAACGATTTGCCCGTCCTTGAAGATCAAGAACGTGAGCGTGTAGACGAGTAAGCCCTTAATCGCGTTCACCATGAATCCAAGCGTGAACATAACCGCGGCAACGGCGAGATATATGAACCCGCCCCCGACATTCTGCCGCGTGATACCCTTTTTCGCGCCCGCCACGAGCGTGCCAAGATACCACGTGATGTATATACCAGAGAGAACGCCCCAGACAGGGATGAAACTGCCGAGCAGCATAAACGGGAAGCCAATCGCAGCCAGTGCCAAGCCTCCGAGCAGGAGCTGCTTGTTCGCTAATCGCTTGTCGACTTGCATCCAGCCCGGGAGTCCTTTCTTCTTGTCGAGCATGAAGAGAAAGACCGCGAATGCCGATGCCGCGATCATGCAAGGCAAGTAACTCATCGCCACGCTCAAGAAGTTCATGTGCACGAGGTTGATGACCGAATTGCCGAACGGGATCAGCATGCCCGCGAGCAAGGAATTGCCGAGGAATAGCATCTCGATGGGCATCCTGGGCTTTTTCCCGGTTTTCATACCATCCGTCTCCACCGGCTTGTCGGCATCGGGCGCGATGTCCGGCTGCTTATTCGCCATGAAGAACATGACGATGCCCGCAGGGATCGCGAGGAACACGGGTGCCACTACATCGAACACGATCACGAGCACGATGTATGCAAAGAACACGACCACGGCGGTCAGCACGATCGCCAGCATATTGCGCGTCGCA
>JAUQYW010000562.1 GCA_030587525.1 Candidatus Sigynarchaeota archaeon
GATCACCGTAATTCGCAACGTGCTTGATCTCTGCATCCAGGTTCAAGTACATGAGCAGCTTGCGCTGCACGCCCCACGTGAGAGGCTGGTTGAACATGTACACGATTGCTTTCAAGCCAAGTGCTTTGGAAAATAGCACCGATGCGAGGCCGTGGTTCGTACCCGTGCCACCGGCCGTGGCCATGGTGTTTTTTTTCTTCTTGAGGGCGGAAGCAAAGAGGAATTCGAACTTCCGCGGCTTATTCCCGCCATAGATCGACGAGTCGATGTCGTCCCGCTTGATCCAAATTTGGTAGCCCGGATAATTCTTGGAAAGGTTCTCAAGCTTTTGAACAGGAGAAGGAAGCCCGTCCATCAAGGGCATCCATGGTATCTTTTTCAAGCCGGGATATCGTTCCAGTAATGGTCGCTGCGTGTTGGCGATGTTGAGTGGATTTTGGTCCATGATATCATTCCTCACCGATGTTTTTAACAAGCAAGTCAACTGCGGAGAACTCGTCGCCCTCATCCTTGAACCGCATGATGATGTAACCTGCCGCAGCCCGGCCAAGCACTTTTATGTCGGACGCTTCCAACCGAACCATGTTTCCCATCTTGCTTGCGAGCATCAGCTCATCATCGTCCGAAACGCTCTTGACGCAGATGACCTCATCTCCTCTAAGTCGGGTATCGATATTTTTCACGCCCATGCTGCCACGGTGCGTTTTACGATAATCATCAAACCGGGTGCGCTTTCCATAACCTTTTTTCGTCACGGTGAGCAAAGTTTTCTCGCCTTCTTCTTCCACGGTCACCATCCCGATGACCTGGTCGCCCTCGCGCAAGTTCATACCCTTGACGCCAATGGAACCGCGCCCGGTCACCCGCACCTCGGATTCAGCGAACCGGTTTGCCATACCATGTTTGGTACCCAGCACGATCTCGTGATCGCCGGACGTGATCTTGGCCGTGACGATCTCGTCACCTTCCCGCAGCGAGATGGCAATGATCCCGGGTTCCCTAACATTCTGGAACTGGTCGAGGGAGCTTTTCTTGATGATGCCGTTCTTCGTGGCAATGATCAGGAACAGGTCCTCGGAAAAGTCGCGGGTTTGCACGACCGTGCTGATTTTCTCATCCGCCTTGAGCGAGAGGAAGGCTTCGATGGGCCTACCTTTTGCTTCCCGGGAACCCTCGGGAATGTAGTATACCTTGATCCAGTACAAGCGCCCGAGATTCGTGAGAACAAGCAAGTAATTATGCGTTGATGCAATGAAGACATCCTTGATGACATCATCGTCCTTGAGCGATGCAACGCGCTTGCCCTTGCCGCCTCTATTTTGTGTTTCATAGAGCGAAACAGGAACCCGCTTGATATAACCCGTTTTCGTGAAAATGACCGCAACATCTTCATCCTTGATCAGGTCTTCAGCTGATATCTCGCTCGCGCCTTCCTCGCTGGCAACGATCTGGCTCTTCCGGGCGATCGTTTTCTTGTACTTTTCCTTGATCTCCAGCGATTCTTGCTTGATGACTTTCAGCCGTTCTTCTTTTGAATCGATGATCGCTTGGAACCGGATTATATCTGTTTCCAGTTGCTTGCGCTCATCGACCAATTTTTGTCGCTCGAGGCCCGTGAGCCTTCGAAGGCGCATTTCAAGGATCTCTCCCGCCTGGATCTCGGTCAGCTTGAAGGAATCTATCAATTTCTGCCGCGCGATGTCGACTTCCTGGCTTCCTTTGATGATGGCGATGACCTCGTCGATGTGGTCGAGGGCTATCAACAAGCCCTCGACGATGTGCATGCGGTCCTTGGCTTTTTTCAGATCAAAGATAGCGCGCTTAAGGATGATGTCCTCGCGGTGATTGATGAATTTAACGAGCATCTCCTTCATACCGAGGATCTTCGGAATGCCATCGTCGAGAACGAGATTGATGATGTGGAACGATGTTTGCAGCCGCGAGTGCTTGAAAAGCGCGTTGATCACGATCTTCGGATTTGCCTTTTTTGACAGCTCAAACACGATGCGCATTCCCTCGCGATCGGATTCATCGCGAACGACGGTTATCCCCTCGATCGCGCCATCCTTGATCTTCGCGTCGATGTCGGCGATGAGCTGGGCCTTGTTGGTCATGTACGGGATTTCCGTCACGATGATGGCTTGCTTCTCATCGCCGGTGTCCTCGATGTCGGTCTTTGCACGGAGGGTGATGCTTCCTTTACCGGTACGATACGCGTCGTTGATGCCCGCTTGGCCCATAATCAGGCCACCTGTTGGAAAATCAGGGCCCGGAATGATCTTGATGAGATCCGACAATGGCAAGTCCTTTTCCACCAAAGCGATGATGGCGTCCAGCACTTCCCCGAGGTTATACGAGGGAATCGACGTGCTCATGCCGACGGCGATGCCGGAGGCTCCGTTGATCAGAAGGTTCGGGATACGAGCAGGGAGATACTTCGGTTCTTGCAAGGTTTCATCGAAATTCGGGTCGAACGGCACGGTTTCCTTGTCGAGATCCGCGAGTAACTCGGAGGCCATCTCGGACATACGTGCTTCGGTGTACCGGTATGCAGCGGGTGGATCACCGTCGATCGAGCCGAAATTGCCTTGGCCATCGATGAGTGGATATCGCAACGAGAAATCTTGAGCCATACGCACCAGCGCGTCGTAAACGGCCATGTCACCATGGGGGTGATACTTGCCGATGACGTCACCCACGATCCTTGCTGACTTCTTGTACGCCGTATTGTGGCGAAGACCCATCTCGTGCATAGAAAATAAGATACGCCTATGCACGGGTTTTAATCCATCCCGAATATCGGGCAATGCCCTGCCGACGATGACGGACATACTATAATTCAAATATGCTTCGGAAATCTCGTCCTTGATTCCACGGGTGATAATGTTCGCCGGGTTTTGCACGCCAGGTCCGTCATTCGCAGGAGGCTTGGAGGTCATACTCTGATCATTCTCCTTGGATTTATCAATTACACATCGAGGAAGCCGACATTCTTAGCATTCTGGATAATCCATTGCTTTCGTGGCAACACGTCCTCGCCCATGAGCTTGGAAAACATCTGGTCCGCCTCCGCGCCGTCAGTAATCTCGACTTTCTTGATCATGCGATTTACCGGGTCCATCGTCGTCTCCCAGAGCTGTTCCGGGTTCATCTCTCCCAGGCCTTTATATCGCTGGATCTTGATCTTGTCCGATTCCACGCCTTGATTTTTATATGCCTCGAGCGCTTTCTTGAGGTCAATTTCGGAATAGACGTATTGGTTGTCCTTCTTGTATGAAATCTTGAACAATGGGGGCATCGCGACGAAGATATTGCCATTCTGGATTAAGGTTCTCATATACCGGTAGAAAAACGTGAGCAACAACGTCTCGATATGGCTGCCATCCACGTCGGCATCGCACATGATGATGATCCGGTGGTACCGCAAGCTTGTTATATCAAAATTATTGATACTTTCCTCGTTTTCAATGGATTCAGAAGAATCCTCTGCCCTGCTATCGTATCCACAGCCAAGAGCCTTGATCAGAGCCGTTATTTCGTCATTTGACAGGATCTTACTGAGCCTTGCTTTTTCCACGTTGATGATCTTTCCTTTCAAGGGTAAGATAGCCTGGTTCCGCCGGTCACGACCTTGTTTTGCTGAACCACCTGCTGAATCGCCTTCCACGATGAAGATTTCGCGGTTCTCGGGCTTTTTTTCCTGGCAGTCTGCCAGCTTCCCAGGCAATGTCGAAGTTTCGAAATCACTTTTTTTTCGAACGATGTCCCGAGCTTTTTTCGCCGCTTCACGCGCCTTGGCTGCCGAGATGTTTTTGTTGAGAATCAATTTCGCGATATCCTGATTCTTGTCAAAATATTCCGTCAATACCTCGCCGAATTTTTGCGACATCAGCGTGCGTACCTCAGGATTCCCGAGTTTCGTCTTCGTTTGGCCTTCAAATTGCGGGTTGGCGAGCTTGACCGAGATGATCGCAATGAGGCCTTCCCGGACATCGTCGCCGGTCAAGTTCTCGTCCTTTTCCTTAAGCAACCCGAGCGTTTCCCGGGCATAGCTGTTTGACACCCGCGTCAACGTGGGATTGAAGCCATCAAGGTGGGCCCCGCCTTCCGCCGTGTGGATGTTGTTGGCGAAGGAGAGGATCGTGTTCTGGTAACTGTAATTGTGCAACAAGGCGATCTCTATGACCGTCGTGCCCTCGCTGAATTCGAAGTGGATCGGGTTTTCGTACAGTTTCTTCTTGTTTTCGCACAAGAACTCGACGTATTCATTCAAGCCGCCATTGTATTGAAAAACATCGGACTTTTCTTTTCCCTCGCGCTCGTCAACCAGGGTTATGGTTAAGCCCTTGTTTAAAAATGCGAGCTCGCGTAGCCGTTCTTCCATGATGGAGTAAGAAAATTCAAGCTCGGTAAAGACCTGGGGATCAGGCTTGAATTCAACGATGGTGCCGCGCTGGGTCGTTTCTTCCCCACGCTCGACTGGCGTGGTCGGCTTTCCACGGGAATATTGTTGGCGCCATACAAAGCCCTCGCGCTTCACGGTGACCGAAACTTTCTCGCTCAACGCGCAGATGATGCGCAGCCCGACGCCGTGCAAGCCACCAGAGACCTTGTAGCTCTGGTTATCAAACTTTCCCCCGGCGTGCAGGAGTGTCATGACGACTTCCAGAGCGGATTTTCCCGGAAACTTCGGATGCTCGCCGACAGGAATGCCCCGGCCGTTGTCCTCCACGTATATCGCATCACCGGGGAGGATCTTGACCACGAACTCGGTGCAAAACCCGGCAAGTGCTTCGTCGATGGAATTGTCCACAACTTCCCAAACGAGATGATGGAGCCCTTTCGAGTCGGTCGAACCGATGTACATGGCCGGACGCTTTCGAACCGCCTCCAATCCTTCCAACACCTTGATCTTGCTCGCATCATACTCATCCTTCTGATCAAGAGTCGGATTTCCAGCACCCAGGTGATTATCGTGGTGATTTTCTGATTCTGGAGGTGGAGGCGTTTCAGCATTGCTAATGTCTTTTTTTCCAGCCATGATGATCGAAAAAATTAGTTTTATTATATTTTTAATATTACACTCTCGGAATATGTACTTTTCCTTGTGGATCTTGGTTGCAGAAGGTGTTTTTCGACTAAGATTTTCACGATCAAGGCCAGAGAAAAGAGAATATGCAAAATTTCGTTCTCATCTCTTAAAAATTTCCCGCGCGTCGCCAAGCACGCATTTCTGAGCCTAGTGAACTCCTCCACTTTTCTCCGAAAAAATCCAGATCCCGACACCGGTTTTCGTTCGTTAAGGACCACGGGAAACGGTCAACAAGACTTTCATCATACTAAAGATATCGTGAAAGCTGTATCAATTTGCGAGTAAGATTCATGCCAAAGATTGCAAGAGATATACAATATTAATAAGCTCTCGATATTCCCTGAAAAAATATCGTGGAAAAAATAGATGCTTTCAAGATTGATTTTCTGGCGGTTTCGCGGGCGCAGCAGGCTTCAAGATCTCGACTGCCTTGATCTTCTTGTCCTTGATCAATAACCGGATCTTCCGATTATCGATCAGCATGAACCCATCCTTCAACGGCGCGTTGAATTCCTCCCAGCTTTCTATTTCTACCTCTTCATCGAAAACTTTGCCTTTTTTCTTGATATCCACGTATAGACTCTCATTCAAGATGAGATGCTCCCGGATAGCATTCACGTTGTCCGGTAGTTTTTCCTTGAGCACCGCGTCGAGGATCTCTTGCTTGTCCTTGTCAGATATGCCAACCGTTACCCCGATCCCGGGGTTCGTCACCGGGCCGAAAGAAGCGATGGATGCCCCTGCTTTTTCCATGAATCTGGCCAGGTTGGTCGACGCCTTGACCGTGTCCTTGTCCGATGGTTGTTGCTCGCGCACGACGTCCGGCTGCTTCATGAGTTCATCGAATTTCTTTGCCTCTTCCTCGGTCTTCTTCATATTATCCTCGAGCCGCTGGGCCTCGTTTTTCACGTTCTTGAGCTCGAGGTTCACGATGAACTCGTCAGGCTCGTCGTCTTGATCGACCGCCATGATCTTGTGCTGCATCCCCGCGTTCTTCACGCGTTCCCGCTGGATTTGCCCTGCGACCCGGCTCGAAATGAATTTCTTGTTCACGGGTGCCTTCCTTCCCTGGAAAATGTAGAGCCGTCTCACTTCAGGGCAGAGAATAAGCAATACCTCGTCTTCCTTCAGCAAGGATTCGACGTTGTCGAGGTTTGCATCCTCTATCTTGGAATATTCCCCGGAATCGTGAAGCTGGTATACTTCTAAATCGGCCATAGACAAATCGCCTAGACAAATCGCCTAGTTACTAGTAAAACGTTACTTTAAAAAAAACGTTATGATTTGATTTTTGCTACAAAAAATCATTGATGGTTTTCTCTACCGTCTATTATACCGCGATCGTGAAGTGCGACGACTACGGCCGCTATACCGCGCCCCCCCTACGATTTTGTAGATGAAGAATACCCCAACCAGGGCCAAGACCGCGAAAATGATGATGCTTACCTCGCCCATGCTTGCAGATATGAAAAATTCCGCGGTCAAGTAATTCAAGATGAATTCAAAGTTGTTATCAGATGATGCTTCAACCTTCATTGCGAATTTGCCCGTGGAATCCACGTAGATGGAGGAGTTAATCACCAGGAAGGATGTCTTGGTCGCTGAAAACTCGAACTCATAGGCCGGCGTGTCGGGAAACGGCGTGAATCCCTCGTAAAACACGTCGTAGACCAGGTCCTCCCGGTCATACAAGAGTATTTTGCCTGTGTCCACCATATGCGTGAAATATCCAGCGATGTGGAGCTTGGCAGAGCTTGAACGCGATACGCGGTCCCCGAAATTGAACCGGTAATACACGGCCAGCGATGCCGCAACGTCGTGGTCATTCAAGTTGTTCTTG
>JAUQYW010000568.1 GCA_030587525.1 Candidatus Sigynarchaeota archaeon
AAGACGTGACACCCTATATCAACACCTTGAGCGCTTGGGCAACGAGGATCCTCGATGCCATTCCGAAGGCCATGAAATTGAGCAGGAACCCGTTCATCCTCGCCGTTGCCTCGATCTACGCGGCGGATGCCGTGATGGCCCGAGCGACCAGCACCAAGCGCGTGCTGACGCAAGCCATCTTGGCACGTGCAACGGGTATGGGGTACTACTCGATACGGGATCACTTTTGCGAGGTCATCAAACCGTTCTTGAAAGAATCGCTGCTGCTATCGAATTCAACAGAAAAACAACCTTGTATTGCCAAAGCAGGATGATAAGCATATCCGTGTTTACATTTTTGACCAAATCATTTCCACCGGTATGCAACAAGATGCTTGAAGGATCCGTGTTATCGCGTTCTCTGCCGTTCCCTGCTCGATTCTTGTTCTGCAGATTATCCTGGTGGAAAGAAGGAAGAGATTGAAAGATCACTTGCGGGAAATCAAGGACGTGAACAGTTCTCTCGTGCCATTGTATAGATAAATAAAATTAAATCTCGTGATGAGGGTGAGGAAAAGTAGTTAATGATCTTGGTGGACCTTTTTAATCATTCTTTCTTCCTCGCTGAAGGTCTGTTTGGCGGTTTCAAATCGCACACGTGTAGGTTGTAACGCGTGAAAGATTCTTAATATCGAACATTGCCGAGCCATGTTATCAATTCCTCGTTACATGCACCGCATAAATCACAGCACCATGTTTGGATCGCGCTTTCACGATCTTCACCGCGTAGGACGGAACACATGATATAATGCAGGGGCTGTGCCGATTCGATAGGTTTTTTACATTTCATGCAAATATCGGTCATCGAAACAATCACGTTCTATTGTTATTTCAAGATCTATCTTGCAAGTCGACGGCGACCACCATTCGCAAGTCATTCTTGTCGCTGTCCGCGTACTATTTTCGTGGTCATGAAACCCCTGACTCGTTTCCTTGGACCAGATTTACCATGTCACCAACCATGATAAATGCCTATTTTCGAGAAACAATCGGCAAGAAAGGCTGGTCAAATGCTTGAATGTTTGCACCCTCCGCGTGATTTGCACGCGCATGCTCTTTTTCACGCACAGCATTGATATTCACGATAATCGTGTAAACCGTCCGTGCATGCGTCAATCATGACCTTTTTTCGGCCAGAATACACGACAAGAAGAATTCGAGCGTTCGAATGCCGATTCCGCGTGCCCTGGTTCTCTCGCCGGCGTCGCGTGCAAGCTCGATCGGATGAATCCTACGCTGGAAGGTAGACTCCATCCGAAGCAACTTCTTAACATCCTGGTCGTTGATCATTCTTGCGTTGAAAAAGGTGCGTGAAACACGGAAAATGTCATTACCATCAACGAGCGGAGCATGAAATGCCCATCATGCAACGGAAACCTCATCCTGGCGAGGTCCGGTTACACCTGCTCGAGCTGCGGGGTCGTGCACGGCGTTGAATACGCCGACGACGATTATTTCGAGACCCCGAACGAGCGCTACCACGTGAAATCATCGAAGCAATTCATCGCTCCCGGCAAGCAACTCGACACGGTCTCCACCCTTGGCAGTTTCATCGATTTCTACAAGTTAG
>JAUQYW010000578.1 GCA_030587525.1 Candidatus Sigynarchaeota archaeon
TTCCCCGGTTCGATCCCGGCCTGGCGCGCGATCACGAGGCCATCCGTGCCCCCCGAGCGAGCGAGATTTTTTATTAAATATCCTGGCCACCAACAAGCCATTTCATCATTATTGACCGAGATATCCCTCGCGCGATTCGTCCCGCTTTCCCAATTGCTAGCGCGGCAATCCACGCGATGCAGCGACACGACCCCGCCCGCGAGGTGATCCTCCGGCGCGCACTACCAGATCCCGGGCCCGCGGAGCAGGATGATCGGCCCAGGTTACAGGATCGATCGCCCGACTCAATCACCACAGGACCGCTGATCCCGGGATCCATACCCCTCCGCAAGACCGTCGACCAAGCCCGGGAACCGTGGTGACATTGCCTCGCCAAGCCGCCCGGCCATGCTGCATAATGGAGATACCGTTCCGATCCTTCCCGTCTTTTTTCCACGACCCGTATCCTTGTTAATTCATCGGACTTTATATGCTTCTATTTGATTATGGTCGTGGTGAACAACCAATGGCAACGACGAACAAACCCTCCAACATCCTCGATCTGTCGGCAGACAAGGCCCCCGCGAGATCTGAGTCAATCTCCCCCACGGAGGAGAAATTGCTTGTCGTGCTGAAGGAAGGCCCGCTCACGAGGGATCAACTCGTCGCCAAGCTCGCCATCCCCCGCACGACGATCTTTGATAGCCTGAAAAAACTCATCGCCCGGAACGAGGCCAAGAAGTACCCGCTGTTCGCGGCCGTGCGATCGAAAGGCCGGCCGCAGGTACTCTTTTCGCTCTTGGATGACAAGAAAGAGGTATAGACAATGGTCGAAACAAACGAGAAAATCCTAGTCAAGGCACGCATCAACGGCCGCGTGCTGCGAGACATGCTCGGGCGCATCCAGCAATGCGCCTTCTTGATCGATGAAACCTACTTGCACGTCACGGAACAAGGTATCAAGCTTTCTGTCGTGAGCTCATCCCACGATGCGCTCAGCACCTTGGTTCTCGACCGTGCAGACTTCGACAGCTTTCACCACGAGAATGAGGGTCGCGCGGGAATCAATCTAAACGATCTCGTGAAGATCGGCAAGCGCATCAAGATGGACGAGGCCGCCAAGTACGACATCGTGATCGGCAGCAAGGTCACGATCGGCACGTTCACCCTCAGAACCTATGAGATCCAGGGCTACGACGCGAAGGAGGATTCCCTCCTCGACTCGTTCGAAGAGACGCTCGCAAAGAAATTTGCCCCGGGCATTCCCTTGGACGCGGACGCGTTCACGGACCAGATCGGGAACTGCGAGTTGATCTCCGACCTGGTCCAGCTCCACGCCGACCCCGAAAAGAAAACCGTGCTCATGAGCGCGCGGGACGAGAGCGGGGAATGCAACGAGCGCATCGCGTTCGATTACAGCACGGCCATCACGGTTGATGGTATCTTCTCCCTCAAGGCCTTGAAGAATGCGGTCAGCAAGCCCGCCCTCGCGCCGGAGATGCGGAAGAGCACCCCGAAGAAACCGTCCAACGACCGCACGCGGATCGTGGTTCTATTCCTCGGGGACAACATCCCGTGCATGATCCGCGAGAATTTCCAGCGCAGGTCCCGTATGACGGCCTTGATCGCGGCCAGGGTCACGGACACGTCCCACGACAATTTTGGGGATGATTTCGATGATGGGTCGGAGGCTGCACCAGGTTCTGAAGCGACGGCGACACCAGCTACCGAGCCCGTCGCAGCACCACAGATAGAACCTTCTCTCCCCGACGACAAGAAAGGTGCATGATGAGATGAAATCGGCCTTTTTCCAGGAGCGCCTTCGCGAGGGCACCGCCGACCTTCGCGCCGTCGGTATCATCGAGCTGCCCAAGCCCCTTTCCTACTGGATTGCCGAATTCCAACGGATCATGAACGAATTCACCGAGAATGGCGCGGAGGGCGAAAATTCGTGAACTTATTTTTGCTTTTTAACTTCGATTGAGCGACCACACCACGAACATACTGACAAGGTGCAAGCCATGGCGAGAAAGACCAGAGAAAGAGCATTGCTGGATTTTATCACCGGGGAACCGGTAACCAGTGAAGAAATAACCAGCGTGGATCGAGAGATGGCACGCTTCGAGGAGGAGTTGCTGGAACGGTTCAACGATGCCTTGCCAGGATCGGCGAATCCTCGAAAAGCACCATTCGTCCACGTGAATCAAGAATTGGGTTACGAAACGGTCAATATTGGCAGAAAAACACTCACGAACACCTTGACAGCGATTCAATCAAGAGGTAATGAAAAATGCTGACAGCAATACATCCTTTCCAGGATAAACAAGAGCGCCCGGCACGCGCATGTTACGAGTGTTGTGCCAGAGCGAGCATCGAGGAGTTAATGCTCGTCGACGCGCTCATCGAGCTGAGTCCTTTTTTCGTGGGACTTTCCGAAAACTTCTCGCATTGCTCGGGCGACGACGACCTCTTCCACGACAACATCGTGAATTGTTGTGCTGGATGCTTCGCCCAGATGATCCAGAGCATGGCGAGCATCGATGCCGACGGTCGAAAACGACAGATAGCAAGCCTCACGAGCGTGCTGCGGGACAGGCCCGTTGTCCCGGCGAGCACGATCATCACCCTCGAGCGCCTGCTTCTGAGCCTGGTCACCATGGAAAAGGCGTGGATCATGCCCGAACCCGTCTTGATCGAGGCACTTTACTGTAACACAAGTCCGTTCAGGGCCATGCTGGACGAGCTCGGGGGAACCATCAAGATATCGTGAGAGAGTGAAAAACCATGACGACGACTCCATCAAGCTCGTTTACCCCGTCCTTGTGCGCGGAGCTCGTGCTTTTTGGCGGCATGGCATTCGCGCTCACCATGACCTTCGCAGTCATTACCATGGAGCCCGGGTACGCTCTGTTGCTGGGGTTGCTCGTCGGTGCCATGGCGGATTTCATTGTTTATGCAATTGCCGACGAGGCGAGCGGGCCGAGCAGGATCGCCCGGGCGCAACATGTCCACCAGAAGCCCCACCTCGCGCCCAGGACCCCGGACGAGATCAAGCGCCGCGGCCCCGCCAAGGTCGAGGCCCGCCGCCGCTATACCCCCGCCGATGTCGAGCGCCTTTCCTATAACCGATACGAGTGACCTACCATGCTGAAAACCATTGTATGCCCCTATTGCGAGAACGCGGAACTCCGGTACATCCCGGAGGCGAGCAAGAACCCCGTGGTTCCCATCGAGTACCGCATCACGTGCTGGGAATGCCACAAGAAGTTTCTCATTTTCAGGCCCGGCGCGGTTCCGCCAGAGATCCAGGAACCGGTCACTGCGCCAGCCAAGGCGAAAGCCCACGCGTGATGTCCTTGCCTTTTTTTTTCACCCCGTACCATTATTGGGTGCCTATCGTGCGTCTCGTGCCCCCGTGCCGCCGAAACACGCCCCACCTGGGCGAGACACTTTAGCGTCGGTGCAGTGTGGGTGACCAACCGCAGGATCCATAGTCAGGTAACCCACACAGCACCTAGCGAGTGACGCTCGACCTGATATTTAAAGGATCAATATTTGAAGGTTTAACTTAATTGATATATTGATGAGAATCAGACTTTACCCCAGTGGGGGATCCACATCAACGGAGAAGACCCATGTTGGTGCTTGTTGCGTTATATGTTTCCTTCTTATTGGATTC
>JAUQYW010000111.1 GCA_030587525.1 Candidatus Sigynarchaeota archaeon
TTTTTTTTCAGATCGGTCGTGAATTTCTCTTGCCGCACAGGATCGGCCTTCGCAGCCTTCAACTCGGGACGCTGCCGGGTAAAGCCCATCCTTTTAGAAGTCTCTGCGCCCAGCGAACGCCAATGTGCTTGCCGAAGCATTTCTCTATGTGGTGGACCACGCCTTTCCCGTCCCAGACCAAGAAATCGTAGCCGAACTCGTGCGGGTTTTTGAGGATGTCCGTTTTCAAGCGTTCTTTCTCATCACTGGAGAGGCAAGATTGCTTGCCTGGTGGGGACTTCCGTTTCAAGCCATCGATCCCCGCATCGTTGTACGTGTTCTCCCATTCCCACGTTGTGTTCCGGCTGAGATGGAGTGCATCGGCCACCTCGGGGGCACTCTTACCTTCCAACATCATAGCGATGGCCTGGTATCGCTCCTTCATCCGCCCGTCGTGTTCTTTCTTGTAGAACGTCCACATTTCGTCGACCGTGTAATCGGTGCGAGTGATTTCGAGGGGTCTCATGGATAGAAGAAGAAACGACGGCAGATTTAACCGTTTTGACCCCTGCTTTAAATGCCCAGATAGGCTCTAAAGTCCGTGTTCCTTGACCGCTGTCAATAGCACTGCAATCAGTTTCTCGAATGAGGAATATTCAATGGTAACATGGTTACATATTTCTGATTTACACTTCAGGGAAGCCGATAACACGACAATGAGGCCTGCACTGAAATTATTGTTGAAAAACCTGACAGAACAACATAGAGAGGGACTGAACTTAGATTTTATTGTCATTACAGGCGATATTGCCTTTTCAGGCAAGAGAGAGGAATATGAAATCGCACGATGTTTCCTCGATGAATTATTAGTAGAAACCGGAGTAAAAAAAGAGAAATTGTTCATCGTTCCTGGAAACCATGATGTCGATCGTTCGAAGATAATCTCTTCAACGACCACGGATTGGAAATCTGTCAAGGATGTCGATGTGTTTTTCATGTATCCTCGCGATGTCATTACACATCATTATCTCCTGGAATTGCAAGGATTCAGAGATTTTTATAATAACTATTTCCGTGGAATACGTGAATATGATGATTATAATCATTACTCCTCAGATATTCTCGATCTGGGTGATGTCAGGGTCATCCTCGTGGGTTTAAGTTCCTTGTGGAACAGTAATAAAGATGATCGCAAGGGGAGCATAATAATCACGGAACGCCAGGTTCTAAAGGCTATAGAGACTGCAAGGAAACGACTTGATAATCTCGAGAAAGAATCGAAGAAGGATGTTCTTAAGATCTGCTTCTGCCACCATCCATTGTCATGGTTAAAAGATTTCGACGCAAACTCTATTGAACCGCATTTATTTGCCGAATTTAATTTCTTTCTCACGGGCCACATTCACGGGAGTATATTTGACCAGATTCAACGCAAAGACGGTAAAGTTTTATTCCAAATATCTGCTGGTTCCACATTTGTCAGATATAGCGATGAGGGAAAACAAACCTTTAATATTACTTCCCACGACACGAGAACGGGGAAAGGCGTATTCAATTGCTGGAGTTTTGAAAAACAATTATTGGAATGGTGCAGAGATTCTTCGGTCAGGAGCATCATGTCACGAGACGAGAAAGCGGGCGAGCATAGATTCTCGTATCCATCCAAGAAACGAAACGAGAAAGCGGGCGAGCGTAGATTCTCGTATCCATCCAAGAAATCGACCATTGAAGAGGAAATCTCACTTTACCTAAGCACACGAGGAAATCAATGTATGGATCAAGGAGATTATCAGAAAGCTATTGATTTTTTTGATGAAGTTTTGAAGCTAGTCCATTTTGATATCACGACATTAATCAGTAAAGGGGAGGTTCTTACTAATCTAGGTAAGCACGAAGACGCTATCGCGTGCTTTGACAGCGTGCTTATAAAGGATTCAGACAACGTTGATGCGCTATTCGATAAAGGGATTGCACTTTGTCCGCTTGGCAAGCACGAAGACGCCATCGCGTGCTATGACCGCGTGCTCGCCGAGGATCCCGGTGATGACGCTGCGCTAATCAACAAAGGTATCGAGCTCGGCGAGCTAGGCAAGCACGAAGACGCCATCGCGTGTTATGACCTCGCCCTCGCTAAGGATCCCGAAAATTTCCACGCGACATTCAATAAAGGGGTTGCATTTAGCGAGCTTGGCAAGTATGAAGAAGCCATAGTATACTTTGAGCATGTGCTCACCAAGGATCCCGAAAATTTCAAAGCGTTGATCAACAAGGGTAACGCACTAGGCGAGCTAGGCAAGTATCTAGATGCTATTGCATACTATGAGCACGTACTCACCAAGGATCCAGGTAACGCTGATGCGCTATTAAATAAAGGGATCGCACTTTGTAAGCTTGGAAAGCACGAAGATGCCATCACATGTTATGACTGTATTCTTGCCAAGGATCCCGGAAATTTCAACGCGTTGGTCAACAAGGGTATCGAGCTCGGCGAGCTGGGCAAGCACGACGATGCCTTCGCGTGCTTTGACAGCGTGCTCGCTAAGGATCCCGGTAACGCTGATGCGCTAGTCAACAAGGGCAACGCACTTAGCGAGGTTGGCAAGCACGAAGACGCCATCACGTGTTTTGACAGCGTGCTCGTCAAAGATCCCGGTGATACCGACTTGCTAATCAAAAAGGGGGTCGAGCTTGGCGAGCTTGGCAAGCACGAAGATGCCATCGCGTGTTTTGACAGCGTGCTCGTCAAGGATCCTGAAAACTTCCACACGCTGTTCCATAAGGGGGTCACGCTTAGCGAGCTTGGCAGGTATGAAGAAGTTATCGGGTGCTCCGACCAGGTGTTAACCAAGGATCCCGAAAACTTCAACGCGCTGTTCAACAAGGGCAACGCACTTAGCAATCTAGGCAAGCACGACGATGCTATCGCATGCTATGAACACGTACTCGCCAAGGATCCTGAAAATTTCCACGCACTGGTCGATAAGGGGATTGTATTTGAAAAAACTAGAAAGTATAATCTTGCATACGAGTGTTTTAAAAAAGCGTTATCAAGAGAACCAGAAGATGTATCCCTCTTGAATAATATTAGCGTGCTCTCCTTAATCGATGGTAGTTTTGATAAAGCTCGCGAACAGCTCGAAAAAGTCCTCGAAATGAACATACTTCCAGAAAAAAAGATGATTACCCGATTTCTTTACATCATCTTCCTATTCATCACTAAAAACCATGAAGAGGTGAAAAGTAATGTCATTCTTCTCACTGATACTCTCACCACTTTAGAAAAGAGTGGGGCGCCATTAAAGGTAGATTGGGATTTTGATGACATCAAGCCAGTCATTCAAACCCGATTGGATGATAACGGCCAACAAGTAATTCGATCAATCATTCATTTGTTACTGGGAGAAAAATCCGTTGATGATTTTAAAAAACAATATACAGGGGAATATTATTAGGTAAACCTATGGTAAAATGTCCCCCTATTTTCTCGTCGATACAGATAACAGGCTCGATGGGGTTGTACGGGCGTGCATACAAGTCCAACAAATCGTTCATACGTGCGATAGCTTCTGGTGTGAGCGAAATGTTGCACCATTCCTTTTTTTCCACGGCTTCATATCGTGGTTCTTTAATACGCCCTGGATCGTCCCGAACGAGAGTTTCACGTGAAATTGCTGTTCCAAGCATATCTTGATGAGCATGATGCTCAAGCGCGCGTGTCCCGTTGGCGGCGTCGCGCACGCGATCGCCATAATGTACGCTACGATCTCGGGCGTCACTTTTTTCGTGGCACTTGGTCGTGGCTTGTCCATCAATGCTGCATCCAAGCCTTCCTCGCAAAATCGTTTGCGAACCTTCCAGATTGTCTCCTTCGTGACTCCGACCGCTGCTGACACTTCCACATCGGTCAAGCCATCGTCGCACTTCAACAACAACCGGGCTCTTTTGATCTCCACGGCCCTATGAACCCCAGTGCTCGTGAACTGCTCTAAAAACTTGCGTTGCTGGATTGTCAAGTGTACATCGTGCACGGTTATGAATTAAACCTACAGAACGACGGATATAAATCATGACTTTCACGGGAGGGTTTGAATACTTGGCCACCAACTACCTAATTAATTGATTACGACACTAGATGTACCGTCTTCATTCTGGAATAATATGACCAAAATCGAAGATCGCACCATTGGACAAAGCACCGAAGACGAGAAATAACATACCCAGGAAGATGACCGTGGAAATAATGGCAAACTTGTGATTCGTGAAGATTCCGGATATTCGTGTAAGGTAATACGCGGTCGCATAGTTGAAAGCCAGGTTGAAAGCCAAAAAATATACCCAGTCAACCAGCGTGAGGGAGTGAAAATACATCAGCATGGGATTCGTGGCAGGATCCGCGACATCGATGTCCTCGCCGACCATGAGAAAGGGCAAGATGCCCGTCAAGATCGCGAGGATGAGCGGCAAGCACGCGATGAGGACATAGATCTTGAACCGCTCCCCCTTCAATATCTCACTCTTTTCCTTGTCGAGCTTCTTTTGTTCCTTCAGCTCGTCGATCATGGATTGGAGCAGGGTGCCGAATTGGTCGCTCGCGTATGCCCGCAACTGCTGGACGAGGCCGATGATCATGCGAACGAGGTTGGACCGGGCATGGACCACGATATTGTCGAGAAACTCGTCAAATGACAAGGCCTCGAGAAAGTTGCGCTCGACGTGCAAGTGCTGGAGCACCGCCGAGCTCGCCTCGTCGAGCAAGCGTGCTATCGCCACCTCGGGCGAGTTGCGACGTAACAGCCTCGCCAGGATCTCGAGAAACTCGAGAAACTTGTCGATGTCGGTGTCCTTGTCGGCGATCAAGATCTCCTGGTACACGATCAAGGAAAATCGTTTTTTCAGGAGCCACCGTGCAACGAGCCGCAGTAGCACCACGTGGATGGCGACGAACGCGATGATGAGCGGGACGGGGAGGGATTGGAACATGAACAGGAACACCGCGGCGATGGGGAAGAAGATGCCCTCCGCCACGAGGATCACGATCCGGGATTCCAGCGTGCGCATGAACACCTTGTATTCTGAAAAGTCTTCCCGCTCGTCGCAATACCGCTGGATGTTATCCACGTTGCTGCACGTGGTCATGAAGGTGTTGAATTCGGTGGAAAACGTGCGCACCCGGCTCAAGATATCTTCCGGCAGCGATCCTAGCATCATGTCGAGGCGAGCTTCCTTGAATTCCTTGCTCATCCTCGGATCATCGATCGAGGACAGGAGCTCGATGAAGATCCGCAGGATATCCACGTCCCGTGGAAAAACGGTCAGCAAGAATTTCAGTTCCAGCTTGAGCAAGGGAATGAACTTTTCGATGCTCGTCGCGTTCTTCTGGATGATACCCGTGATCGACGAAAGAGCAAGACGATGCACCAGGAAGAACGTGCCGAAGGCAATGATCGCGAGCAAGGGGAGTGATACCCGGGCAAGAAATAGCGGAATGGCGGCGAGGGCGGTTGATACCAGGGCGATCACGAGATACCTTGCACAGCACTCGTCCACGTCGATGTTGAATTTTGCATGGAGGATATCCTTGAATGCGAAGACGAGTTTCGGCACGAGATGGGCATTGACGCGCCGGACGAGGGCATTCTCGTGCAACTTCTTGCGGTTGGCATTCATGGCACGATCAAGCCCAACACGAGCCCGAGAATCATCCGGGGTTCTGTGGTGAAATCGGTGTTACTCCAGAATTCGGTAAACACGCCTTGGAACCAACCTAAGATCTGCACGATTACACCGATTATGATCAGCAAGATCCCGATTGCGACAGCGATCAACACGCCTTGTTCAACGACTGAGCCCATGACCGACAGATCTGATCAATCTATAAAAACGCCGTGAAAATTGTAATTTTAAAAGCGAACCCATCCAAGACCCTCGTTAAAAATCGTCGACGTGGGAGTCGTACACCGCCGCTAGCTCGCGGTCGAGGGTGGCACCGGTTCCTGGGGTCTTTTGCACGTGCGTGACCAGCGCGTCGGAGAGGCTTTCCAGGTAGTCCTTCAATTTCTGGGTGGAGAACCGTGTGCGATCCATGAAGGCTTGCAGCTTCCGCGACTTGCTAATGTCAAGGGTGCTCCAGGTTTTCGCCTTGGGATCGTATGCAGCCAAGGTGTTTATAGGGTTGTTCCCGCCATCCTGGACGAACTCGGCGATCTCGACGAGCTTGCGCTCCCCGCTTTCAAACTTTTTCACGAGCACGACGAAGTCCATGTCGTCGATGCACGTCGCATCGATGCCAAAGTGGATGCGCAGGCGGGTCAAGAAGGACGCCACGGTGTTCGAGTGGGTCGTCTGCATGCCCTTGAGCCCGACGGCCAGGCAATGAAACAGCGCCTCGGTCTCCTCCCGCGTCAATATCTCGCCGAGGATGAGGATGTCGGGCGTTCGGTGCAGCAAGTTCTTGATTATGTCGGCCTTGTCCTCCTTCTTGGCCACGCGGTACTTGACCTGGTGGAACACCGCCAGGTCCTGGTTGATCGTCTCGACCTCATCTTCCACGTAAACCTTGCGGAAGCTCTTCGGGTAGAGCAAGTCGAGCGCGTTGAGCAGCGTCGTCTTCCCGGAATCGGGCCTGCCGATGATGGTCAGGTTGTGCCGCGTCTGGATGCAGAAGATCAAGAAGGCGGCCAGCTCCACGGGGAGCGTGCCGAACCGGATCAAGTCCGTGATGGTGAAGACCTTCTTGCTCAAGCGGCGGATGTCGAGGGTAAATTCGTTGAAGCTCAGGGGCTTGACGTCGAGGTTCAAGCGGATGTAAAAGAACTGGTTCGCTATCACGCACTTGATCGTCGGGTACAAGTCATTCAGGTTCCGGTTCGTCTCGAAGCGGACCCGGCTGATCAGCGAGCGGATATCCTGCTCGGTCAAGGTGATCGACGTCTTGCATTTCTGGTACCGCACGTGGTGCAGGTACAGGGTCGCCCCGGGTGCATCGAGGAAGATCTCCTCGATGTTGTCGTCGACGAGGAGCGGGAACAGCTTTTCGAGCCCGAGGGCCGAGAAGGCGACGAGGTGGACGATCGTGTCGAGATCGTGGCCATGAACTTGTTTCAACTCGCGGGTGACCAGCGGGGTGATCTTTTTCAAGATCCGGTCCAGGATGTCGTTGAACCGCTGCTGCTTGAGCATCGCTGGATCTGCTTCGAGAGCCTTCTTCACGGTCGCCTTGACCATGTCGAGGAGCGAGCACGAGAATGGCAGCCGCAGCGACACGGCATACGACATCTCCATGGCATCGCCCGTGGGACGGATCTCCGCGAGGAGGATGCCGGCAGGATCCACGTTGTACGCGTGCACGGGTTCGACCTGGACACGATCCTTCCGGAGCTGGTCTTGCCGGGCGACCTCCACGCCGAGCAAGGCGAAGTTCAGCGGGTTGAAATCCTTCCTGGCGGCGAGGTCGTCCAGGCTGATATCGGTCAAGATGACTTGCTTCATGATCGCCGTGCCCTCGATCGCGCGGATGGCAGAGGTCACGAGTCGCGTGCTTGCTTTCAAGCACTTGCGGCATTTCGGATTGTGGGTCAAGAAGGCCTTGATGCGCTTTAACAAGGCGAGGTATTGCAAGAGATGCATCTTGTAGTAACTGGCCGACAGGAAACCAACGTTCCCGATGACGTCGTGGACCATGCAGCTTGCCAGCCCTTCGCGGCATCCCTCGGTTAAGTTCCGGGTAATCACCGCGTTGACCCGATCCAGCAGCTTGTCCTTGTCCACGAGATCTTGCAAGAGTGCTATCTCGCGATCCGAAAGGTAAATGCCGGTGTCGGACGTGATCGCGGTGATGTCGTCACCAGATCCGGTGATGACCGTGTTCACGATGCACGTCGTGAAGATCTCGTTGGAAAAATCGGGGACCGTGCAGCGCTTGCATCGCGTGCAGTCGAGTTCCAGCCGCCACGCGGCGCCGTCTGGCATTTTCCGGCATATTCCCTTGAAATCGAATGGCTTCGAAGTGTTTTTGGCTCGTGCTTTCACGGTCGATCTCGCCATTGAAACGTTGAATTCGATTTTGGATGGCACCAGGATATTTAAAGTGGCTCTATTTACCCGCGATCGTCTTGCAAATCAATCGCATATAACGGCCTTGAGCAAGTTCACCATGATGAATGCAGCGATGACCGTGGCAAGCAAGAGCACGGCTTTCCTGAGCGGTGGAACGATCGATGCAGCATTCGCGAGGAGAAAGAAGACGACGATGAGGTATGGAATGGCATACACGACCGTCGCCACGATGTCCGTGCTCATGCATTCGAGTAAGAAGACGACCATGAAGAGCACCACTATCAAGAACACAACCATCATTGTGGTTCACCACGACGAATAATCGATTCCAGCTAGAAACCAGCCAAGTTTGAAATTCAGATTGGATAAAAGTATTTAACTATCGATAAATCAAGGTAATCTCATTTTCTTGGTTTAGGAATCCAAGCGTTCAAACTTGAAGAGCATGAATACGCACATCACCTGAAACATGCCCTTTAAGGATATTTGCGCGTCGTTCCATGAGCTTTCTTTTCAAGATAGTTCCATCTCCGTGCAAAAAGATCAAGTCCGAAGGAGAGCATTTCTCGATGAATGAAATCAACTCTGAAAAGCTCGCGTGATCGCTCAAGGGAAATCCCGCATCCACGTTCCATCTTGAAAGCCAGCGTTCATCGAGTGTCCAGCCAGAGAACACCGCCCGGCGGCATTGAACCGCGTCGATCTTCTGGTACCGGTCGTTAAACCTGTCCCCAAGCGGGAGAATGAGAATCCACCGGGAGTCCCGCTCGAGAAACTTGCCCCGGCTATATTTTTTGTAAGGTTCGCAAGCCGGTAGCGGGATACCAGCGGATCGATACACGTCCGCGATAGCACATGTCTCTTCATCACAAATGATCGTGCATTCCTCGGAGAATCTCGCGAGCAGTGAGAGTATTTCTTGATTTTTGCCGAGCGCATAACCATATAACACGACCGGACCTTTTTGCAGCGAATCTGCAATCCAATCAATGATCCCTTTTCTAAGCACGTCGATAGGCGGGAACTCGTAGAAGGGCATTCCATAAGTGCATTCGCATGCCAAGATATCACATTTAATAGGTGTAAGAGGAGGTATCAATCCATTTTTGCGCGTGATAAAATCGCCCGTGTAGAGAAATCGAACATGCTCAGGAGACTCTTTCTCCGTATCCGCGACAACCAAGGCACGTGAACCGAGCACGTGCCCTGATGGAACCATCTTGATGCAGAGGTTTTGCAACTGCGGTGAGGAGAAGATTTCACTGTCTTGCAACCGCCACGAGCCTATTTTTAAAGGAAATCTTGCCCTCAGCAATTGCGCTGTTTGATTGGATGTTATCAAGACCGGGATTTCATTTCGAGATTCATTACCCATGTTATTTTCTGATGACATGAGTGATCTTACGTGATCAAGGTGCGCGTGAGAGATGAACGTCGTGCACCTCGAGAAATCCCCTGAGTCGATATTGATACGAAATCTTGTGTGGGGAAATGAAAGCGAAATGTCACGCGCGTGAAATTCTACAAGGAACTCGTTATTCTGAACAATCGTGAGCAAAACCTCTCAAGCGTGTAAACAATAACCCCAGAATTCACAATCGACGCATTTACCCGCATGTATGGTGGGTTCAGGAAAAATCTCGAGTCGTATTGTTTCCCGGATGTCCTTGAGCAATTTTAAAAGCATTTGCCTGTCATCGAACGTGATCGGAACGAAATAGTCCACGCCAGCATCCACGTACCGCACCCGCGCCCTAGATACCAGCATATCGAAAGCTTCTTCCAGGAGCAAGGCCTGGGCGATGAATTGATATTTGTGGTGTTCCAGATCGCGATTATCGGGTTCCCCTGGTCCATGACCAGACTTGATCTCGACAGGATAAATCTCGCTGCCAGTGAATTCGAAAGCATCGAGCAGCGCGCCATAGCCGAGCTTCACGCTTTGCAACCAAATATTATGATACGTTTCGATCGCACCTTGAATATCAACACCTCGTTTCCGTGCTTTCTGTTCGTGAATTTCTTCCCCGCGTTCCATCTTGTACGTCTTTATTGGCCATATTCCCATCACGTGGCGAAAATACAAGATTCGCTTGCAATACACGTATTGGCGGATATCCTCGGCCATTACCATGATACCATCGTGCTCCAAAAGCAAAGCTTGTTCCTCGGACAAGTCCGGTTTCTTTTTATCCATGGATATCCAAACTCCATCTTGTTCAAGTTATCAGTATGTTCGATGGGATGCCCGTCTTTGCATTGCCCGGCTTGTAGTTGCAATTATTGATGCGGAACGTGCCTTGTGCACAAGAAGTGCAGAGTGGAAAGAAACGAATGTCAGCCGGGACAAGGTTATTCTTGAGCATCGATTCGAGCTTGAGCTTGCAAGCCTGAACCGTGTTGTTGGTTCGATCCCCGACGAAGACCGAGTATTGGATGCGAAAGAAACCGAAATTCGACAATGTTTTCGCCACCTTCAACCGCCATTCATCATGCGTCGCGGGAACGTCGTAAGTTATGACCCAAAACATGTGTTTACACCCTTTCTAGCGCGATCACCAGTCCATCACATGGGGCGTGTATTCTGGGGATTGGCCGAGCAAGAATTTTGAGAGGTCGCGAGATTGCTTGATGATGTCCTTGTAATAATTCTTGTCCGCTGCTTTCGCCGCCTCGTCTGGTCGCAGCGGCGCTACTCGCTTGACAAGCCGCGTGACGAATATATTTCGCCCTGCCTCTGTGAGTAGCACGCCGGTCGACGTGCTCAGGAAATGAGTTGGCTTGATGATACCTTTCGTGACCAGGGAAATTATAAGCTTGTCCACGACAGGCTGGCGGAATTCCTCCATCATGTCCAAGACAAGGGATGGCTTGCCGGAGCGATCGGCGTGCAAGAATCCTGCAAATGGTTCCAATCCGACCGCAGCAATTCCAAGAGTGATGTAACCTTGAAGAATCGTATACCCGAAGCTGAGCATCGCATTGACAGGGTCCCTTGGTGGTCGACGGTTGCGACCTGAAAAATTGAAGACCGGTGGAATGATCTTTTCAAGCGCCGAGAAATATTCTTTAGAACCATCTCCCTCGATGCCCATGAGATTGAACCTATTTACCACGGGATCAACTGCGTATTTCAAGACATCAATTTTTTTGCTTCCGTCCCGGATTGTTTGCGCGATATCACGTAGTGTTTTTTCCAATTCCGGCTTATTCGCGGCCCGGTTCTTTGCTAGCCCGAGTAATATTCTCGCTTTATTTTCAAGAGCTCCGCCGATAATTCTCTTAGCGATATAAAAGCCACGTTCGCTATCGATTGCTGCAAACTGTTCCTTCCTCACGCGAACCGACCCGTGAGCTGCAAACGGGTTCAACACGGCTATCGGCTTGTTTTTTTCGGTGAAGATGACAGGCACGGCGTTTTTGGCAAGATGCTGGAGAACAGGAACCGTGATGCTCACGTTGCCCGAGATGATGACGCTCGATAACTGGTTGATGGCAACCTGAAAGGTGACAGGTTTCTGATCACCACCCTCTTGCGCTATTCCAGCTTGGTTCTCGGATATCGATTCCTCAGCATTATCAGAGAGATCATTATTTTTTGTGGGGATAACCTCGCTCTCAGCATCATCTGAAGGATTTACTTTGTCCTGGATGGCAAGCGTTGCTTGAATCAAGTTCCCTTTTTTATTCTTGCGGTTCTCATCGTTTGATATTTGCTTTTCATGATCTACGGCTTTATCGGATTTCGTGGAACGTGAAGTCGTTTCTGGCTTTAATGGTGGAATGTAGACCTTCAAGGATTCTTGAACGCGTTTGACCGTCGTTCCCGGGACATGCAAAGTCAGAATCATTCGTTAATTCACTGTGCTTGAATTTTGTTTAACTTTATATTATAAATTCAATCTATTTTATCGGAACTGCTTTTTTGAGGGCTTTCTGGAATCCAGAACATCTCATCCTTGAACTTGATATTCATGATGCCCTTGCCGGCTTGATCAAATAGGTATAACTTGATATCCATCGGGGAGACATTCAATGCCTTGGCGGCTTCGCTCACATTCAACGATCCACTTGATGAAAGCCACCCCCGGATGATATCTTGGAGAGCCGCGCTGTCAAAGACCCGTGACACGAAAGATGCCACGGGACTTTTTTTAATTTGCTCTACCTGTGAATCACGAGCCAAGTCTGGTGATGG
>JAUQYW010000607.1 GCA_030587525.1 Candidatus Sigynarchaeota archaeon
CTGTATCATTCCCGCCCCACAAGGAAGACCAGGCGCGATTTCCTTCGGTATCCCACATGACCAGCTGCATGTCACAATCGCCCGCACCGTAACTCTTGGTAAACCCGCACGTGTAAACCATCATTGTGCCATCCCCCCAAATCGAGAAGTCTTTATCATCCTCGATTCCGCCCCACGTCCGGTTCCAGACATAGTTTCCCTCGACATCCCACTTCACTAGAACCGTGTCCGTGTCGCCCGAGCCGAAGCCGGAAATGATCCCACAAACGTAGATCCCCGTGCCATCGACCCAAACAGAATAGCCACTTTGACCACCCCCACCTCCCCACGTCCGGTTCCACTGCAGGGTGCCGGATGCCGCGTTCCACTTGATCAGCACTATGCCAGCACTACCATTGGTGTAGCTGTTCGAGTTTCCGCAGACGTAGATCGAGGTTCCATCGCCTTGGACCGAATAAGCGTTTTCAGTAAGGATACCTCCCCACGTGCGGTTCCAGACCTGGTTCCCCGCGGCATCCCATTTGATCAGCACTATGTCGTCGCCACCCGCGCCGAAACTGGTCGTGCTCCCGCACGTGTAAACCGCCATGCCATCGCCCCAGACCGATTCGCCTAGCTCCACGCCACTGCCACCCCACGTGTGGTTCCAGATCTTATTCCCCTCGGCATCCCATTTAACCAGCGCGATGTCATAGGCGCCCATGCCGGCACCATTCGTCCAGCCGCACGTGTAGATTGCCGTGCTATTGCACCACATGTCCCTGCCCTCATCAATCGACCCACAGCCCCACGTGTGGTTCCAAAGCTGGTTCCCGCTGGCATCCCACTTGACCAGCACCATGTCCTCGCCTATCCCGAGATCATTCGTGGTTCCGCTGGTGTATATGGCCGAGCCATTGCCCCAGATCGAGTAAGCTTGATCGTCATAGTTCCCGCCCCACGTGCGGTACCACACGAGCGAGCCTCCACCACCTATTCCTTTACCATTATCCATGCTTTGCTGTCCATTAACAAGACATAATCCGAATCCAAGCACCCAAATTGCTACGATCGAGAATGTAGCAATTCCGCAACTATATCTAGCCTTTTGCATACTCCATTGACCCCGCGTTCCTCGCGAATCATGAACGATTTCAACATTCCTTCCGCCAACCGTCATATAAACCTATCCCCCTGTCGAGGCGGAGGATGATGATTTTGACCAATAATCACTTAAGCTGCAGAATACGCAAGAAGGACGAGCACTCAAGGGCGCGTTCGTGTCGATCGCCGTTATGTCCTCCCATCAAATTTTTCTCTTGAGCATCATTCTTTAAGCTCCATAACTGCTTTACAAGAAAATACATAAACCGGGATGACATCATGATACTTCAAGGTAACTCCACTATCGGATTCTGGTATGAATTATTCGTGCTTGCTTGCGTCGGCTTCATGACCATGTTGACGCTGGCCAAGTACTTCCAGAAGAATAAAAATCCACTCGCCTTCATACTATTCATCATCTTCTTGAATTGGACGATCGCCGTGTTCTTTTCCTGGCTGGCAAAGCTGTTCTCTGCCTATTTATCGTTGGAAGGGATTCATGTAACGGATTTTGCCTCGCTCTTGATCCGCCTTATCCTAGATTTCAGACTTTTATTCGTGTTCGTGAGCATCGCGTTATACGCGTCATACTTGCTCCGGGTGAAGCTGTTTGACAAGGAATACAAAAAAGGCGAACGGGTGTTGATAACCATCTTTGCAATTGCAACACCGGCTTTGTCGCTGTTCTGGTACCAGGAGGGCTTGTCAGTGGATACGACAACTGTATTTCTGATCGTGTTCGCGTTCATGTTTATTGTCTACTCCACGATCATGAATCGCTCGATCAAAGCTTTCAAGAAGGCCGATGCCAAGTACAAGGGTGCTTTCTTGTCGCTCGCTCTCATGGCACTGTTCTTTATTGCAACGTTCCTGAACTTTTTCCTGGACCAGCTATTGATCACGCTTTCCATTAGCACTGGATATACCGTCTTTTATTTCCTGGCATGGGCTTGCGCGATCATTGGGAACGTGTTGACATATTTCGGATACATCAAGCCGCGAGGAAATTGAAGAGACTCCGATTTCTTTTTTACAGTTCCTTTTCCTTTTCTTCCCTTTATGAAAATGCAAGTAATAATTTTTTTACCATGACCGTAATATATCGATTAGACTAGGAGTTGTTGATGGATCATGTCGAAGTTGCTCCAGGACATGTGGATAATGAGCCACGATGGAACAGTTTTGTATAAACGCGTGTTCGAGGAGAAACTGAACGAGCAGCTCTTCGGAGGCTTTATGAGCGCGCTGGAAACGTTCGCATCGCAGATGGACGATAAAGGCTTGTCCTCTTTTGAAATTGGGCAGAAAAAATTCATCTTGAAGAAGAGCCAAAACTTGTTCTTCGTCGCTAACTTCGACAAGAAGGTCAATCCAAAGAAAGCGACTGCGGAACTCGAAACTGTTGCCAGCAAGTTTTTTTCGGCCTATCAAGTCGAGCTGCTGTCTTTCCGGGGCAACATCGAGCCGTTCAAGAACTTTGACAAGCAGATCCAGGACTCGCTCGAGGACGTCGTCACCAAGTTCAGCCAAGCCTTCTGGTAATTCTCTCGTTTTGTACGCGAGACCGGTTACGTAAAAAAAGGAAAATATGGATGGTCTCTCGTTTAGAATTTGTTGTAGATGGCCATGATCGTGACTGTCAAGCCGATAATGAGCACGACCGGGCTGATCCAGACCGAGAAGATGGCGCTCAAGTCGATGTTCTGCAGGCCCGATTCGCCGAAAAGCCACCCGCGGACTGTGTCGCTGTTCAAGAAAACGCCGAGAATGAATATAAGTACGCCGACGATGAGCATCACCGCGTTCTTTCGCAACGAACCGGCCGTGTTTTTCGCGACCATGATGTAGACGAGGAGCCAAAGAACTGGTGCAATATACATTACGAAATAGACTTTATGAGCAAGATCATAGGGGAAGATCAAGATTAGCGGGGCTGTGACAAACGCGATTACTGTCAACAAGTAATGCGTTTTCTTGAACATCAAATACTCTGTCGCAAACATCAGAAAACCGATCCCGGTGAAAATTAATCCCATGTGCCACTGCCACAAGACCTGGATGAGTCCGACCCGGTTCCCCGCTACAAACGACGGTAACCCGGCCGCGCTGCGCTCGGTCGACGTGTTCAGCTCGATGAACTCGGCATCGGTATTGGGTATGAAGAACATAAAGTAGATCCGGATGGCATACGCGATCGCGAGGAACAGCACGAAGATTGCCATGCTGACGTTATAAACCTTGAGATTCTTGAGATCTTTATTTTGTTTTGCTGCCCTGCGTACCAGGAGCATCGATCCGACAAACATCAAGATGCAAAAGGCAACAAAGAGCACGAGACCAATTTCCTTGAGAAACGGGACTGCCATAGCGTATCTCCACGTGTTTTTCCGTTACAATGTTCGCGTCCATGTCCATGTATTTAAAGGTTCTAAGCGAGTGTCGATCGTTTCACGGATTCAGTGATTGACATCAAGGAAAAAAAGCTCGCGTGGTTGAACGTTGTCGCTTTCGGTTCCTTTGTGCTCTACGCGATCGGCATTTACGTCCAGGTGGTGTTTCAGGGCATCATATGGGGCAATGTGGTGGTCAATTTCGCGCTCCAGGTTCTTGGTGCCGGACTTGGCGTTATGATCGTGGCGGCCATCGGGATAGGAATCTTATTCACCCTTTTTATTCTCCCGAAACTGCATGTGATCGACGTGTTCTTGTGCTTTTTCTGGATCCTCTCGCTGTACCAGTGCGCGATCAACTCGTTCTTGCAATTCGCTGGTATGCCTGATGAGCCGGTCAACCAATTTTTCAAGATACTGTTCCCGACGGCCTGGTATCCGGTGAAGGAGGTCGTGTTCATCGTGGCATCGGTTGGCCTCACGATGCTGTGGATGAGGCGGGTTGCGAGGCGGAAGCTCGTGCGCTACGAGATCATCTTGATAATCGCGCTATCATCGATAATGATCGTGGCGACGGCGCTCAGCCAGGTCATGTTCCTCAACAATTAATTTATCACATTCCCTTGTGATGGTGACACACGAAAAAAGTACGTGAACTGATCATGACATGCGAGGATGAACGATTGCGTGGCAAGCACGCGTTGATTACCGGTGCGGGTTCCGGCATCGGCAAGGCGATCGCGCTGCGATTCGCGCGCGAGGGCGCGGAAGTGGTGGTCAATGACATCAAAAAAGAAGCGGCAGAAAGCACGGTCGATGAGCTAAAGGAATTCGGTCATGAATGCTTCGCGATCGTGGCCGACGTGTCGGATAGCGATCAAGTACAGCGGATGGTCAAGGAATATTACTCAAAGTTCCCGAGCCTGGAGATCCTCGTAAACAACGCGGGCATCGGGGGGTCCATGAACCGGGTCGTGAGCATGCCGGATGAGATATGGGACCGCGCCATGAAGATCAACCTCCGGAGCGTGTTCCTCATGTGTAAATACTTTGGAAAGCTCATGATCAAGCAGGATGCGCCCGAGGGCCAGGTCCGCGGCAAGATCATCAACATGTCGTCGGCACGAGGCAAGAAAGGGCGTGCGAATTTCGCGGAATACGCCGCGTCCAAGGCCGGCATCGTGAGCTTGACACAGTCGCTCGCCCTGGAGAT
Organism: Candidatus Sigynarchaeota archaeon; assembly: GCA_030587525.1. GTDB lineage: Archaea > Asgardarchaeota > Lokiarchaeia > Sigyniarchaeales > Sigyniarchaeaceae > Sigyniarchaeum > Sigyniarchaeum tengchongense. The sequence goes on from JAUQYW010000607.1 coordinate 4,687, forward strand.
GGGCAAGCACCGCATCACCGTGAATTGCATATGCCCCGGTGTCATCCACACGCCGATGTATGGCCCTGTCACGGCTGAGGCGCTCGCTTCGGCGAACCAGATCGAACCGCCTTGCCTGGATTACAAGCCTGTTGGTGATCCCGAGGACATCGCGAACGTGGCATTTTTCCTGGCGTCAAGCGACAGTGATTATATGACCGGGCAGAGCTTGATGGTCACCGGTGGGCGGCTCTTCGTGTAAAGAAAGAAAAACTAGGATTTATGCAGTTATTTCAACCACGACGGTCGCTGGCACACCGGATTTTTCCAGCTTCTGCGCGAGTTCCTGCGCGAAGCGCCGTGATGGGAACGAAAGAATTAATGGCGGATTTTTACCCGCCACCACGGAATATTTTTTCACTGTCTCCGACATGTTAGAAAACCCTTGATTTTTCCTTAGTAACTGGACTGGAACAAGGAATGTATACGAATTATTCACATATCAACCCGTATCATCTAAAAATGGCATCGTCAATCCAAGGTGATCCATGCTCGATGAACGGCAATCAGCCTGAGCGTTCATCGATCAAGGGCGTCTTGTGTTCTGGCACGATCTCCGCGTAATGGGGCTTCCACCGGTTCAAGACGAGCACATATATCGGGAGCTCGGGGCGAGCGATGCCTGCAGTTTATATGCTTGGCGGTGAATCTCACGTTGATAAAATATTAGGCAAGGTAATAAAAAGATGGGGCGCATTCACGCAAGGTTGCCAGTTATAAAATATCGGGCGTATTTACACAAGTTTGCTTCATCCCGTAGTGCTTTCAAGGTAATCTGAAACTCCCTCCATGTCAAGGAAGGCTTATTTTCTTCTTTTTCATCGATTTGAATGCTTAACAAGAATTGCTGTTTCGCTTCCTCATACCTTCCCAAAGCACTCAAGATGCAAGCATGGGTATCAAGCAGGCCGGAATCATGTGAATTAACTACAGCTGGCAAGATGACCTCCAATGCCTCATTCATAGCTGTGCCATTATTTCGATCCTTTTCATATGAAAACCATGCAAATTGATTTCTGCTATGAGCATTGCTTGAATCCAGTGCGATCGCTCTTCTAAATGCATCGAGTGCTTTGTCATAATCTTTCTTATCGGCCAATATATTACCAAGTTTATTCAATGCTTCGACCGATAGCAGTTCATATTTTTTTGCCATCATTAATTTGCGTAGAACCCATACCGCATTCCAGTATTCTCTGTAAGTTTTCCAAAAGAGCGACTCTTTATCAATCTCTTCACCCCAAGGGTTGTCTAGTTCATCATTCAACTTTCTTTCGTTCCATAATATAATTAATTTTGTCACAAGTGCGCTATTTAATTTCATGTCTAACTCATCGTTAAATTCCTTCGCTCCGTTTTTAATTGCTTCGACCATGATTGGCTCAATGATAGCATCTATCTGATTTTCTGAAAGTGATTCAACTATCTTGGTGAATCTTGCTGCTATTTCTTCGTCTCTTTTCCTCATCTCTTCTTTTACCATGATAGTATAATTGCCCGAGAATAAGGCTCTTAATAGTTCTTGCGCCCATGTATAATTCGAGGGTGGACCATCGGTCTTGATTTTATCGAAAATGGCTTCATACGAGGATATATCCTCAAGGAGCCCGTGCAGCCAGAGCAAGGAATTGCTGGCGTGGTACCGCACGAGATAATCAATATCCGCGACGGCATCGAGCAGCGCGTTCTCCACATCGGGCCTATTGTAGTTTTTAAGGGCCATCGCTGCTTCAAGCCTGTCAAACTCGGATGGGCAAGAACGGAGGCATTCGATGAGCACGGGAACATAGCGCCCGGACATGGTGATCTGTTCCAGGGCATCTGCAACCCGTATCCGAATCACGCCCATCCCGGCTGTTTCCAAGGCCTTTTCCAGCGCGGGAACCGCCTTTTCCGAATGCAGGAGAGCCAATCCATTTGGCGCAAACATCCCGCCGGGCAGCGAGGCGATGAGCATGTCCTCCGCGACCTTTTTTTCCTCGGGACTGAGGCGCAAAACGGCGTTTCTGTCGTATCCATCGTGCCACATCATGTACGAGTCGCCGAAAAAATTCTTTAAGAAATATTGCCATTCAGGGCTGGCGAAGCGCGGGGAACCAGGGGTTGAGGGCTTTGACATAGCGGGTCGTTCAGATGATCGATTGATGATCGAGGCCTGGGTGTATTAACCTTGCTGCCGTGAGATCGTATTAATGATGTTCAATACTTTTAATTGACACATTACCCAGCGCAGGCTCGGTACCCAAGTAACCTGGAAAAAAGAAGGAATAATCTGTTCAAGATCATTCGCCCGAATGTTCATCGATCAAGGGAATTTTGTGTTCTGACACGATCTCGGCGTAATGCGACTTCAATCGATTCAAGGCGAGGAGATAGAGGGGCAGCACGGATAGCTCGATGAAAATCGAAACGATGAATGGCATCGCGGGGGAAAACGCGTCCATAAGCAGCCCGCCGATCAACGGTCCTATCACGCCTCCGGCGTTGTTGATCGATGATGCAATTCCGAGCACCTTGCCCCGATTTTTTATCGAGATTCGCGAGAAAACGTTGGACATCACGAGGCTGCTCGCGTTCGCGAATGCAGTGTCCGCGATCAAGAGTAGCGAAAAGATCCACAAGACAAAAACGTTGATCTCGACGAGCGTGGTTAACGCTCCGAGCGTTGTGAACAGCGCGATCCCCACGTAAGGTTTTATCCTGTCGGCGAAATCGCCGAGCATCGGCGACAAGAACGTGGCCGTGACACCCGCTGGCGCGTAAGCGAGCAGCACGAGCACGGGGTCGGCCTCGACCACGTGGCGAAGGTATACCTGGATGAATGGACGGGCCATCTGGCCATTGATGGCGCTCAAGAAATAGGCCGCGAGCAGCAGGATAAACCCGAATAAAAAACTTCTCTTGACTGCCGGATGTTTTGCTGCGGGTTGTCCATTGATCGCGACTTGCGAGCTTGCTAGGGTGGCCTTGCCATCCACGACATTTTCAACGACCTTTCCATACCCGATGCTGATCATGTAGTCACGGTACGTCAAGTGCTCGTCGACGCGCCGGGTGAACAGGATGCCTCCGGCCACGTTGAAGGCGAAATAGATGAGCATAGGACTAAATGCAAGAGCGTTCACGCCCGGGGCTAGCTTGCTGGCTAAAATGAATATTATGACACCGGCGATGCCTCCCGCGAGTTGGCCCTTCCCGATGGCCTGGTGCCGCTTGCCAAAAGCAAATGAGCGGTTATCCTTGTTTGATTTCGCGCTCACGAGGGCGTCGAAAGGGTTCCAGAAAAACTCGACGAGGAATCCGAGCAAGAACGTGCCGAGTGTCATGATCTCCATAGAATTCACGAGGACCGCGATGAACATGGTGAGGTAGGAAACGCCGCGGCCGATGGCGCCTATCAGGATCAAGTACGTTTTTTTTCGCGCACGATCCGTCAAGTAACCGACAAACAAGCCAGATATCACGGATCCCAGGACCATGAACGAATACAGCAGTCCGATCTGGATCCCGCTCCCGCCCATCGACATTCCCGCGTAAGGGATTACAAAATCCGTGAAAAAGAATCCGACGCTGTTGTATTTCACGATGCCGATCATGGCGTTGAAATCCGGCGTCATGCGGGGAATGGTATCCCGGGCCTGGGGGTTGGTTTTGTTTTTCCTCGCCATGGTAATGGGTTGGATAATGCCCAATATCCTATGAGGCTTTCTGCGGGCTATAAGAAAAAAGAGTTATTAGTCTCAAATCATGCGCCCATGGATCTACATCACGCATGCGACGGAGCAGCAACCGGTTTCTCTTCTTTTGCTCGTGCAAGGGTCAAATCGAGGAGAGATGCGAACAGCTCGTCCACGTTGGTATTCGTCTTGGACGATGTCGGGAAATAGCCACCCAATCCCAGTTTGTCCACGAGTTCCTTCGCAGATTCATTCGTCGGCTCGATCATCTCCGGGGACACGATATCAAGTTTCGTTCCTCCCAGGATGATGGGAATGCGGGGTGGGCCATATTTACGAAACATGTCTACCCAATCCTTGACTTGCATTATCGTGTCGAACCGCGACATGTCGAAAAACACGATGCCTGCTTTAGCTCCGGAAATGTACGACGGCTGCATGAAGCGAAACCGTTCTTGGCCTCCAAGATCCCAAAGCGTTAGCGTGACATTGCTATCATCGGACACGATTACCTTCGTGTGAAACGCGATGCCGATGGTCATGGTCGTATCGGGCAGGAAAACGTTGTGCAAATAGCGGTGCAACAGCGTGGTCTTTCCCACGCCACCAGCACCACCCACGACAATTTTAAATATGAACTTTTGGTTGGTCATCAACCTCCCCTCATAGCAAGTGTTTAGACAAATTTGTCCATGGCTGTCCTTCGCCTTTGAATGAATATATCTATTCAAAAACTTCCTCTGCGTCAACATCAGCACGAGAGTATAAAAAAATTTCTCTGATGTTTTATCGCACCAAATTAATTCCTAGATTTTGCACCGGAAAGCATTAAAAGAAAATCGTGGCACCGACACGGTTACTTTTGAAGCATTTTGCGTCTTGAGTACATTCGGGATTTCTGGCAAATCACTATGGCAAGAACGGAATTGGACACGGCATCGATGGATTCCGACTTCACGATGGGAAGACATTATGCACGTTGATCCATTGCCGATCCCGGGCAGAACGCTTTATGGCAAGGAGAATCGCGTGGCTGTTGATGTTGTCGTGCAGGTCAGTGACCGGCGACCTATCATCCGTGATGGCCTGGGCGAAGTCTTCCAATAAATAAGCAGTCTTGCTAAAGTCAATGAGCGGCAAGTATTCATCGACGTTCTCGCCGTACTTGTCGTCAAGCCCGATGCCTTCCTTTTTCCCGTCCTCGAACAGGTAAGGCTGCCCCTCGCTATCCCGGTATAGGCAGCCCTTCTCGCCGAACACGTGGACACGGCCGTACCAGCCGATGTCGTGGCCCTTGCAGCTCATGGACCCGAAATAGCTAACGCGGATATTATCATCGAGGATCCAAGTGCCAGACGCTGAAGTTCCCGTGACTTGCTGGACCGGGTACGATTGCGGTGTCCACGTGGCCGCGACGAGCTCCTTACACTTCTTATTCCCGGAAAGCATGCGGATCGTGTCGATCTGGTGAATACCGATATCGTCGAGCATCATATCCGGCAACCGGAAGCGCCAATTGCGATCAATCTTCGGATTTCCAACCCAGTTCCAGTGTGACTCGAACAGAATCTGCTCGATGCGACCGATGATGCCCTGGCGTAAGTGGTATTCCATCATGCGGAGATTGATCTCGCCGCGCAGTGTTTGGCCGACCATGGCTTTTTTTCCCGGTTGCGCATCGAGGCGCTTCACAAGGTCGATAGCCTGTTCCCACGTTTCCGTGATGGGCTTTTCGAGGATCAAGTGTTTGCCGGCATCCAGCACCATTTTCGCAAGGGGGTGATGCATCTCGTTCGGGACGGCGATGGCCACCGCGTCGACATCCTTGCATTTCTGCAACGCGATCTTGAGATCGAAGTAACGATTTTTCTCATCAATCGAATACTTTTGGCCAGCCTCGTCAAGGCTCGCTTTCGTCTTGGCGACGACGCCCGCTATTTCCCAGCTCGGGCTCTTCTGGGCAGCATCGAGGTAGATCGAGCCGAACCGGGTCCCGACCACGAGTAATCGTAACTTTTCCTTCATAATGAACCTATATCGCCAACGGAGTTTTTTAGTCCAATGATCGCCCATGATACGGAAGGTCTTGGCATCGGATTTCGACGCGCTCTACGATATCATCAACGACGCCGCCATCGCGTACAAGGGCCACATCCCGGCGGATTGCTGGCACGAGCCCTATATGCCGCGAGACCACTTGCAGCACGAGATTGACGATGGCATCACGTTTTGGGGTTACGAGGAAAAGGGGGAATTGCTCGGCGTCATGGGCATCCAGGACGTGAAGGATGTCACGCTGTTCCGCCACGCCTACGTCCGCACGGTATGGCGCAGCAAGGGCATTGGCGGCCAGCTCATCGCCCATCTCATGACCCTGTCCGGCAAAAAGAGGCCTGTGATGATAGGAACGTGGAAGTCCGCCACGTGGGCCATCCGGTTCTACGAGCAGCACGGCTTCCACCTCGTCGACGAGCAAACCAAGAACAAGCTTTTGCAAAAATACTGGTCGATTCCCGGGCGCCAGGTCGAAACCTCGGTCGTGCTCGTGCAAGAGGGCAGCAAATATCTTAAAACAAAGAAATAAAACTCTCTTTCTCGTTAGGCAATCTCACGCGGCTTCCCAGAAATTGTAATAGCGCCCCATCCAGTAGGGGAGCCAGAAATCGACGCCCGGGTAACAATAGCTTAAATCATCGCCTCCAAAATAAGGGTAAAGGCGGTACGGCGTTCCCTCCCACAAGTAACCCTCGCCAGGCCGTAAGTTTGCGGGCGTTACGTGGTCCGACACGGGCTCGATGTTGAAAAAGCCTCCCACGAGCCCGCTAATGTCCTGGAACGCCGCCTGGGTCTCGTAATAGAGGGGATCCAGACGATAGAGGAGTTGGTTAGTCGTCCCATTATACATACCTGGCGTCGCGGTCGTGTTGTCAGGATACACGTAATACACGCCGCTCGGCACGTAGGCCTTGATGCAAGAACGGCCGAGCCCGTCGCGGCACTTCGGGTCGGAACCGATCCGCATGAGCGCGTCGAGCGTGTCGTTAATGATGTATTGCTCCTCGGGCGTGAATATTTCTATGGCGCCCGATTCATTCGTCTCCATCCTGCAGCCGAGATAGATCATGTTGAAGTAGGCGTTCCTGTGGTGGCGGAACTGTGGCCAAATCGTTTCTCGCATGATCTGGTCGAGCCGTACCCTCGTTGCCGGGTCAGATTCGTACCGGAACGAGCTGTACAAGATGGCCCACATGATGCACGAGCCATAGTAATCCGTACGGAGGTTCAAGTTCGACGGAACCTCTTGCGTGTTATAAATGCGCTCGATCTGGTTGAGATCGTTCACGAGATGGAGATAAAGCGGGCCATATTTTGCTGGATTGACGAGCCGCCCGATTTGCAAGAACGCGAGCTGCCATGCCCCGTCCGTGCTTGCGACGTCCCAGCCCGGGCGAAAATCCGTCCCGATGGTTCTGTTATCAGGCTCCATATAGCGCCAATCGGTCATTAGTTGGAAATCGATCATGTCCTCCACGATGCGCTTCACGGTTGCTGCGATTGTCAGTTGTGTTGGGCTAACGAGCTCCGCGGTAACGCCGAGACCGAGCAAGACGCCGCTGTGCTGGTCCCGGCTCGTGTCCGCGTCGTACACGTAAGGTGTGCCGTTAAAAGTACCATTCCATGGGCAACCACGGCTGCGATTTAAACCGCCCGGGTCATCAATCCACGCGTACCGGACGAGTTGTCCTGGGATTCCCGTCACGTGCGTGATGCGATCGATCGCGTCGAGGATCCTCGTGATGTTTCCCACGGCGGCATTCGCTTGCTCCGTGTCTCCATCCGCCACGGACGCGGCATACCTGAAGCCCTCAGCGGCGAGCAAGTGGCCAGTCCAATGCGGCGAATCGCCAAACGCGCTGTAGCCATCCATGGTCGGGCCGCCAGCCACGGTCAAGACATCCGTGCCAGTGAACCGGGCATTCAAGACCATGCCGTCGGGCGTGTGGTATTCGTGTATCCGGTAATCATAACCCCGGGCTTTCAAGCTCAAGAACGTGAAGTTTGCCGGCCAGAACTCGGATGCCGGGGTTAACTGGTTGTATGTGGTATTTGCAGTATTCTGGTAATCGTACCAGGCTTTCACGTGCTCGAAGATAAAACCGCCGAGCACGCCCGCCGGGATCGTGATTGCGATGACCCAGATCGTGACGATGATCCGCTTCAATTTTTGTCGCATTGTCAAACATTCTCGGATTCTTCGTTGATCTCGTCGATCACGTCGAAAATGTACCGCAACCCGTTGCTGCCGCGGGCAAGCGACATCACGACGTGGATCCCGGGCACGCGATTCGCCACGGCCTTCAAGCACCGCATTAAGTCATCGACGAACAGCACCTCTGACGGCTTCAATGGCTCGTCCTGGCACTCGGCGATGTTGAAATCGTGGATGATCGCGGCGACCCAGTCACCCTTGCGTGAGCAATTTTGCTGCCAGTCCCCTTTATTCGCCATGAACGCGTGGCGGAACAATGAGCCCATGTCGAAAGCATCGATCATGCACGGTGCATACTCCGGGTCTGCAGAGCTCGCGACGCTGAGCCAGGTACCGCGCCAACGCAGCTCATGCAGCACTTCTTGCACGCCCGGAAAGGTGCATTCGACCTTGCCATTTATACTCGGCGGCGCCACGATTGATGGCCTCCCGTGCTCGTCACGTTCGATGATTTCCCACTTGCCTGTTGCTATGGCACGTGAATCGTCTTCGCCGTGGAACAGCGTGTCGCCGAAGTCGAAGATGACGAGGCGTATCATAGACTACCGCAGTCCTCCGTTCTGCTTGAATAGCAACGCCACGACTGTATGCGGCGGAATTACCAAGCCAGCATCGAGCGATCGCGGATCGATCGTCGTCGTGACTAGCGTGATACTTTCCGGGTTATCATTGCTGTTGAATGCGAACGGATCATTGCTGGTCATCACCACGTGGCTGACATTGCCGATAATATCGAGGGGAAGCCCTCCATCGCGTGCTAGGCGCACCGTACGTGGCTCGGAAAAATGCTTATTGACAAGAAATACAGAGATCATACTTCTATCCGCGCTGGTCGTGGCAACGGCGTCGATAATGGGCATAGTCTCGGATGCAAACACCTTTGAAATGCGGATCGAGGTGATGGTTTCCTTGCAATCCACGTCGATTGGCAAGAAATGTTCCAGGAGATTATCACCATACATCTTAAACACAATGTATTGCGGCGTGAGCACGATCCGGTCATCATATGTGATGATCATACCGAGAGCGTTCACTAATTGCGCAAAGTTGGCAATCTTCACGGATCGCGCATGACGGATGAAGACATTGAGCACGAGCGCTGCCCAGATGCCATCAACAAGCCTATAGTGCGGTGCATCTGCTTTGAAGATCGACCCCCACCGGGGCCACACGTTCCACTCATCAAAAGCGATCAAGCATTTTCCCGGATTGTCCTTCCCGTAGACCGATTCTATATCCGCCTCTGTATTCTCGATAATGCGATCGAATCCCTTGGCCGAGTTCAGCTCCGCGTAATAAAAGGATTCAGTCGACGGCAATGGCTTGGTGCTCAATAAAAACTTCAGAAGGGACATGTCGTTGAAATAGAGGTGGATTGACAAATAATCAACGTGATCCTTGATGATATCCAGTAGAATCCTGTTCCATTTGGAATGACCACTCCAGCCGACCGCGACGAGCTTGGCAGTAGGATCCACGGCTTTCATGCACTTGGCATGCAACAGATAACCGCGCGCATAGCTCACGGGGCTCCGTTCATATCCTTTCTCCGAAAAGCTGTATATTTCATTACCGATTCCCCAGAGTTTTCCAGTGTGCGGAGTTTTCCCAATACCCACCTTGACATGCTCCACCCACGCAGCGCTTTCTTCTGCGGTTCCAGTTCCATAGTTCACGTTGATATAAGGCTCCGCTCCAAGTTTTTCGCACAAGGCAAGGAATTCCATGGTGCCGAAATGATTCCGCTCGACCGGACCAAGCTTGAGGCCAAGCATCTTGTTTACAATTCCGCCCCATGCGGCATTCTTGCGAACCGGGCGCCGTTCTCGTGGCCCCACGCCATCTTTCCAGTGATAGGTGTCGGAAAAAGTGCCTCCTGGCCATCGAAGGATTGGCACGCCCAATTTATTGATGGCATCAAACAAGTCCCGCCGCACACGTTCCAATGGCGGCTCCGCGAGCAACTCCTTGGTCGTTGGCTCGTACATCCAGATGCCGTTCTCGATGCACATGCCAAGATGCTCAATGAAGTGCCCGAGGATATTCCGGTTTACCGGCATAACTTTAACAATTGACCTGAATGTGATAGTGAACGTGTGCGGAGATGCCGGTAACTCGCTCATAGGTTCTAGAATTCCCGGGACCGTATTAGAAATTGATCTTAGTATGAACTCTCGAGTCGAGTTGCCACCATTTTAGTGGCTGGGCAAGATAAGCTAATTGTGATGTAGGTGATGACGGTGGTACGTGACATTGATTGGATTCCCGTTCAAGGTCCCTTGATGACGAGATGGGCAAAAAAAGTGACGGCATCGAGCCCGCTCAACGAGTACCCGCGTCCCCAGTTCACGCGCGCGGCGTGGATGAATTTGAATGGCTTGTGGGATTATGCAATCACGCCAAGAAGTCAATCCTCTCCCGGCCCGATGGAGGGTAAAATTCTGGTTCCTTTTCCGGTCGAATCCGCCTTGTCCGGCGTTATGCGGCGGCTCGGCCCCGGCGAGCGCTTGTGGTACCGGCATTCCTTTACGATTCCTAATGCCTGGAAGGACAAGAAGATCTTGTTGCATTTTGGCGCGGTGGATTGGGAATCGACCATCTCGATTAATGGCGTCGAGATAGGCTGCAACAAGGGTGGTCACGTGCCATTTTCCTTCGACATTACGAGCCCGGTGAACTTTGACGGGGAAAATACCATCACGGTTTCCGTGTGGGACCCGACGGGCAGGGGAAACCAGGAACGCGGGAAGCAAGCGCTCAAGCCTATGTTCTATTTCTATACGGCGGTTTCGGGCATCTGGCAGACGGTCTGGCTGGAACCGGTGCACGCGTCTCACTTCGCCACGGTCAAGATAATAACCGATATCGACGCAAGAACAGTGTCGCTCAAGCCCGTCATCATCCAGGCCCGCGCCGATGATACGGTCGAAATTTGCATCAGCGATGGAAGATCAGACGTCCATCGCGAAACCATGGCTATTCGTGACGAGTTAACGATCGATATGCATGAGGCCCAGCTCTGGAGCCCAGAAACCCCGCACCTTTACAGCGTTTCAATGAAACTCGCGCGCGGTGGTGAGGTCATCGATGAATTCGGGACATATTTCGGCATGCGCAAGATCAACATCGTTGCGGGAGCTAGCGGGGTGCAGCGGGTACGGTTGAACAACGCAGCTATATTCCAAAGCGGTGTGCTCGACCAGGGCTGGTGGCCTGATGGGCTCTACACAGCGCCCACGGACGAAGCGCTGCGGTTTGACATCGAAAAGATAAAGGACTTCGGCTTTAACATGATCCGGAAGCACGTGAAGATCGAGCCCGCACGATGGTACCACCATTGCGACACGCTGGGCATGCTTGTCTGGCAAGATATGCCGTCTGGAGGGCGCTTTTTCGGCTTGGGCAGGAGAAGCAAGCGCGTGCGCCAGGATTATTACAACGAGCTATTCCGGATGCTGGAGTATCTCCGCAACGCTCCTTGCGTGGTCGTATGGGTGCCCTTCAACGAGGGATGGGGCCAATTCGAGACACGACAAGTGACGGAGCAGATCAAGGCGCGGGATCCGACCCGGCTCGTTGACAGCGCGAGCGGGTGGTTCGACAAGAAGACAGGCGACATCCAATCATCCCACGTGTATCCAGGAATGAAAATGCCCAGGATAAAATCAGGCCTTCGTGCACTTGCTTTGAGCGAATTCGGCGGCATCGGGCTGAACACTGCAGGCCACGTCTGGCCATCGAAGCGGTATTTTGCTTACAAGACCGTCGTCGACTCCGAAAAATTTGCAAGATATTATGAAAGTATAATGAATCCCGTAGTTCCGTTGGTTGAAAATGGCTTGTCAGCCGTGATCTACACGCAGCTCACGGACGTGGAGCGGGAGATCAACGGTTTGTTGACCTATGATCGAGAGGTCACGAAGCTGGATGCCACGATCGTTAAAGCCATTAATGCCAGGCTCATAGAAACTGGTCGTAATGCTGATTCGCAAGGTGCCATACCTGGATTTCAGTCGCCGGGCAAGCAATAACGAGTCCCGTCCTTGTAGGACGGGATGCACCGGAGCGTGCCAATCGACACGAGGTAATCGAGCACGCGACGAAGCCGGATTTCGGACCATCCAAGGTTCAACTTCATCTCGCCCTCGCTGATGTTTCCCGATCGCTGCTTGACCTGATCCATCACGGCAGCCTGGTCGTTCACCATTTCCGCGACGTTGATGGTGAGGAACACTTCGTTGTTGTACTGGGTTTCTTCAAAGAGCTTGTCGCGGGTGTGGCTTGCTTTCCGGAGATGATCGGCCGTGACCAGTCCTTTTGCGGAGGAACGATCGAACGTATCGACCACCGAGGCAAAGGGGAGGATGCCCCCGGTCTCCGACGCTGAGTCAAGCAGCATCGCGCGTATCCTACGAGCAAGGGCATCGATATCGGGCACGAGCGTCTTGGGCGATAGAATCGCAGAAAAATCGTCCTTGGGGATCACTTTCACGAAATTGTCAGTTGATTTGATCACGATCGCGCGCTGCCCCTTGTCGAGATGAAAATCACTCTCGGCACGGACAAGGTTTAACGTATCTGCCTCGTGGCGGACCATCCCGTTGCCCCGGGTGGTGTTCCACAGGTCAATGACCACGATGGCACCAACTGGCACCTTCATGAAATCACCAAAGTAACATGTCAATGAGTATCTTAAACTAAAAAAAGAATAAATGGATCACTTGTCCGACGCAACGTCTGACGCTGCCTTTCCTGCGGCCTTGAGCTTGGTAAGCAAATCGGCTAGACCGCCTTGAAGCAGACCGGACTGGAGGAGAGAGTCGATCTTCGGCAAGAAATTGGCCAGGAAATTGCCATCGCCATTGCTTCCCCCGCTCGGCAGGTAGATGATCTTGTTATTCGTGCCGATCGCCTTGGCAATCTGTTCACCCGCGTCCACCTGTGCCTTCGTGATGAGCTCCAGGATCTTGATCTGGGCACTGGTCTCGTTGAACAGCTTCATAGCCTCGGCTTTCTGTTTGATGGCATCTGCTTCGGCGACACCGCGGAGGCGTATACCTTCTGCCTCGGCTTCGAGCCGGAGCTTGACAGCGTTGCTGTCCGCTTGTGCCTTGATGGAAACCGCTTCACCTTCTGCCTTGGCCAACATAATCTTCTTGTTCCGATCGATCTCTGCCAGTTTCTCGGTGTTTTGTTGCTCAACGCGCAGGCGCTTTTCCTCGATAACCAGCTTCTGCTCGCTCGATGTCTTTTCACGATCGAAACGGGCGAGCTCCTCTTCCTTCTTCATCTGCTCGACCTTGACAGCGTTATCCTTCGCTTTCTCGGTTTCCACCTTGATCGCATCCGAGTTTGAAGTTGCTTCGGAGATACGGGCATTGCGGCGCAGCTCGGCAATCTTCACCTTTTCCAGCGACGCGATCACGTCGGATCCCTCGATGTCCGTGATGTTCTTGATGTCGAAAATTACAGGCGACAATCCTAACTTGCTCAGCGCGTCGGAAACTTGGATGTAGATAGCTTTTTCGATCTCCTCCCGTTGCTTCATGATGTCGAGAATATTGCGTTCCATGGCGACCGAACGCGCCGCGGACATAACGGTGTCCTCCACGACCTTGGAGATCGTGCTGTGATCGATTTGCGTTAAGGTCGCTGCGGCTTTCGGCGGGTCGGTGACTTGCACTTTGACCGAGATTTCGACGCCGAACGGCAACTTGTCGATGTCGTGAAGTTTAATCAAAGCCGGCTCCACGTCGAGCACGTGTTTCGGGATGATCGTCCGGCCATAGAATGCCTTGAAGTAGAAGTACCGGCCCGAACCATCATATTGCGTCACTTTCTTTCCCCGGCTCACGACGTGGACCTCGTTGAACGGCACCACCACGATTGCTTTCAAGAACGTGCCTAAAATTATCAAGGCGGCGATGATTCCGATGACGATAATGATCCACGGGAGCGGGGATTTCCAATCGATTATATCTTGTAGCATCATGTCTTTTCCCTTTCATGTAGTTTGATTCATCGCACGGCTAAGCTGCGATGTTCGAAAGTATTAACCATTTTCTTTACCTTTCAATACATCACTCGAAAAACATATGTTTTTTTAACATGATCTCGGTGCCCTAGTTCCTATCGTATTTGGAGTTTATAACTCCATACGAAACGCAAAGGAAAAGAGCACAAAAAAGAAGAATGATAATGCTTCAAAGAAGTTCAATACGTTCATTTAAACTCGTCGTCTTCGTCTTCGTCCTCGTCCTTGACATCTTCGGGGAAGGGTAATTTCTCGTCCTTTCCTTCCTTCTTGATTTCATCAAGGATCTCGTCATCTTCTTCCTCGAGTGCTTCCTTGAGGTCGTCCTCTGTGATCTTCACTTCTTCCTCCTTGGGTTCGAGATCAGCAAGGGACGTTTTTTCCTCGACCTTAGCTTTCTTTGCGACCACTGCCTTGGAGATAGGCGGGACGGCGGTGACTTCTGGTTGACCTGGTTGAAGGGAAGGAGCAGGAGTTGCAACGGCGGTGCTTTCCACGGGCGCAGGCGCGGGCGGGGCTTTCACCTCGCGTTTCTCGTCCTGCTTATCCCCGGCTTCGCCATAGAACGCGTCGACGAGCATCGCATAGACATCGACCGGATCAGTCAGTGGCCCGGCATCGTATCGTTCTTCCAGCAAGCAATTGCTGCACTTGATGATCGCGAAGCCCTTGCCCTCGGTTCGCTTGAGTTTCTCGACCTTCATGGTATTTTGCCCGCAGTTCGGGCATGCAAAAACCGTCGGCGATTTCCGGATCGGCCGGTATGTCACTGCCTTACGCTTGCGTCGGCCCATTTGAATTCACCTTTTGCGGATTGATACACATTTAAGTTGCACCCGAGGCTGAAAAAGAACGATTGGTATTAAGCATTGTCATGCGCGAGAAGAATCGAAAAAAAAATCGAAAAAAGCACGATACGATAGCCTCGTCCCGGGCTTGTAAAAGGCGGGAATGGGTGGCACCTCGGGTTCACGGCTTCTTTTCGGGCTGTTTTGCGGACTGCTTTTCGGGTAGCTTATCTGGCAGCTTTGGGGTTTCTGTTAGCCAGAAATCCAGGCTTGAGCGCCCCATCTTGTCCCTGAGTTCCACGTACAAGTTCGCGGCTCTAACAAAGCACTCGAGCGCCTCTTTTTTCTTAAGCATTTGGAAATATGCCTTTCCTGAGCCGGTAAGTGCCTGTGCCAGCGCCTTCTTGTCACCCAGTTTCGCGGCAAGAGCCTCGGCAGCCTTGAATTGCTCAAGCGACTTCTCGTACATTTCCTTCGCGGAATATACGGTCCCTAACCAGCTTCGGGCATTGAGTTCCTCCTTCTCGTCGTGCGTTATATGGCAATATTCAATACATTCCAGGAAACGTGCCTCGGCCTCGTCTTTTTTCTGGTCGAAAATATAATGGGTTCCCAAGGCGCTGTCGATTTTGACTATGAGGGGGGAGATTTAACTTTTTTAGCGAGTTCAAGTGCCTCCAAGAGGATTTTCCTGCCTTCCGCGAATTTTGCACTGAAAAAATGCTTCAGCATACAGCCGGCAAGGAATAGATGAATGATGTTGGGGTTGACGGCGAGCTCGAAATAATCCATGATGGAAAGGTTCTTGTCCTACATCTATTGGATTTTATCGATGATCATCTCGTAGCGTAGTTCCTTGATCGTCTTGAACTCTTCAAACTTCTTGAACGGGCCGAAAAACTCGAAAAGATCTTGGCATATCTGCCTCGCGGACGGTAGGCTCGCGGGCTGGTCCATGGATATGCCGGCGCCAGCCAGGAACGTGATCGGCTCGCCATCCCCGAGCAGCCGCCTCACTTCCCTTATGAGCGTTTCATAATACGATTGGAGCTCTAAAAAAAATCACCGGAATGATACATCTGTATGTGAATATATATACATGTCGGATGCCCGCGCCAGTAGGAGCGAATCATACAAACCATAATTAAGAAAAAATAAAAAAAAATGCCTATTTCCTATCGTCCTTGGATTTTTTCATGGACTTGAGGAATGTCTTGACGAATTTCAACGCCTGGGCGATCACGATGAACGTCGCTGTCAGGGTGTTTGCGAACACGATATTGGCACTCACGGCGCCGAGAATCGGTACTATCGAGCTCAAGTTCGCCATGAAACCCACGTTGAGGGCGCCGAATCCGCTGTACGGCATGAAGAAGGACAAGATGGTGCAGCCCGCCGTATATGCGATGATGATGAATATCAAGAAACTTGCCGACGAGAGCATTTCCATGCGAACATGGCCCTCTGCAAGGGCCGAGAACACGACGAGCCCGGCCAGCACCGCGGTCATGGTCCAGACCGTCGACGCGTAGGTCACGACGTTGAAACCTCCGAGGAACCCGTTCAGCCAGTTCACGGCGTAAAAGAACCCGTACGTGATGCCGAACAAGGCACCGGCACCGATGATGTACAAGAGCACCTTTCCGCTGCCCATTTTAAATCACCAAGCCTCCCGGAAAGTTGAAGGAAAGGTTCAATGTCGTGCTAGAGAAGGCGTAACTGACGTGGAATAAAATTTCCAGGTCAACCGACGTCGAGTTGATGATGGTGAAAATGCCTATGGGCATGTTTTGCAGGATCGCCACGCTGTTGTTCCACGTGGTCCCGTGGGGAATGTTGACCGAACCGTTGAAGTTCGTCGTGTTGGCAACCAGGTCATGGCTGCTATTATAGAGGTTGAAGTCCGCGCTCAGGTTATTCACGTCAAACCCGATGGCGCCGATATTTCGCACGTAAACCGGGATGGTGATGTTCAAGTTGCCGCCGCTGTATGATTTCTGGATGTTGGGAACATATTTGCTCGAAGAATCATCAAAGCCCCAATCCAATAACATGCCTGCTGCAGAGACGTACATGTTGACGGCAAATGTGGCAATCATGAACAAAGTCGCTAAAACCGAAATCGCCTTAAGAGCACCTGGATGGGAAACCACTTCTTTCTTGTTTGGACTCATATCAATGTCACTGCTAGGTGATTGAATCGCTTGCAAAAGTAAGTTGAATATTGGTTGATTAAGGTATCGCTTGCATGCTCTCTATGGTTCACCGCGGGAATCTCGTTAGGGAAAACAAATACTTCCGCTTCTCGTCGTCGGTCGCACCGGGCAAGAGATTCCCCCGCACGTCGAGCGTTTCAAGCGAGGCCATGGCTTGCAAGCCACCCAGGGTTTCAAGCTGGTTGTTCTTGGCGAGAAACGTCTTCAACATTGAAAGTGCATCGATTTCCCTCGTATTTTTCAAGTAATTGTTGCTCACGTCGATTTGAACGACATTCGGGAACTTGGTGATGCCCTTGAGCGCGCCGAGATTATTGTCCCGAAGATCGATGCGTTGCACGCGTGGAAGGTCCTTTTCGATGGCTAATTTCACGAGCCCGTTCCCGTTAACGAAAAATGTTGCGAGGGTTGGCAATGCCGGTAATCCTTGAAGGGAATCGAGGTGATTCCATGCCATGTTCAAGGTTTCAAGCTTGGTGCAAGTCTCCATTCCCTTGACCTGGGGAATTTTGACAATTTGGTTCCGCGACAAATCCAAAATCTCCAACGAACCTGCAAAAGGCGTCACGTCCGCGTTTTTGATCGTATTGCAATGCAAGTCGAGATGCTGCAACGCTGGGCTCGCGCCCTCGGGTGTGAACGTGGTGAGCAGGTTGCGCGAGAGATCGAGCCTTTTCAAGTCGTGCCATTGGCCAAGCGCATCGACATGCTTGATCCCGTTATTGCTCAGGTCAAGCAGCTGCAAGTGGTCCAGCGACAGCACGGGTGCCGGTATGGATTTCAAGCGGAGGTTGCAGAGGCCTAGGCCGACGATCGTGTTCCCGCGACGTAGGATCCACGGTTCGCCATTGAAGCAGGGAAGGAACGTTGGAACGATTGATACACCATCGAAATCAACGAGGTGATACACTTGAGGTGCGGGTTCCTCCTTTCCGCCGATCGAATCCGCGATTGCCTTCACAAGCTCCGCTGGGATGCCCAGGGCGATTAGTTCCTCGAAAAAAACCGCACGATGCTTCGCGTCCACCGCGACATAAGCGTCGACGGGATCCATGCGCTTCGACCAGATGGTTGCAAGCTCGTCGCTGGTTACCATGGCGTGGCGTGCGATTTCCATCAACTTTCGCACAGTCCCCTTGAGCATGTTGACTCGCGTCGGATCGAGCATTTTTTCCGAGATGCGCTTGCTCCACGAGATGAATTGGCGATCCAGCGCCCACGGATTCGACAACTCAATGTATTTCAAGGCTTTCTGCCTCGAGTACTCCAATAGATCCGCCTTTTCCTGCCTAGGAGGGGATTTACGCATGCACAACTTGAGAAAATAATTGCGATGCAGCACCCTGGCGTCGTCTCGTATGAAGGTCGCAACCAGTGCCGGGTCCATGCGTTCCAGCGAGTCCAAGACATCATCCTCCGAGTCCTCGGACAAGCTGCCAGCCCGGAGCAACGCATCGAGCAACATTTCATTGGCCATGTGTTTCATGATGATCCCATCGAAGATGCTCCTCGCGGGTTTCACCGTGCAAGTTGCGAGGATGCCTGACATCTTGAAGAGGTACCAGCGACTCATGGCAAGGTCAGCCGCCGTGATCTCGTCGATGACGTCAACCAGGCTCGAAGCCCACGCCACGTGATCCAGGCGTTTCTCGATGATTTCGGCGATGATGTCGACGATCGTCATTGCAGATGCAGAGTGGATGAGCATTTCAAGAAATACCACGAACGGGTCATTTTTTATTGCCGGGTAGGCCAACGGGGCATCCTTCTTTCTCTGGAACGCGTTCAAGCTGGTCAAGGGGACAAATTTCTTGAGAACGCGCTCGACCAGCGGTTTTGAATCGAGCCCCGTGAACAGCTGCCAGTTGCTCGTGGCAAGCAAGATGAAATCTGCCCTACACTTCGCCGAGATCTGGTCGAACGCCTTGCTTTTCACGATCTCTTCCGCGAAAGCATTTCCATCGTCCGGATCAAGCGCGTTGCTTGTTCCGGCTTTAGTTAATGAGATTCTTGTCGTTCCGTGCTCCTTTAATTTCCACGCGATCAAGCGTTTCAAGCAAAATCCCGTTTCACGCTCTTGATCTGCGTTCACGGCTGCGAGATCTTGCGCGATCACGTCGATCAAGGAGATATCCGGCATAATGTTCACACGTTCACAGCATTCAATTTTTAGACAAGCATGGAAAAAAGAAAATTCCCGTGATTTCCAAGGAAGGTGCTATACTGCAATCTTCTGGATCAAGCCATTTAAGTTGTTCAAGACCCGCATTACGTTCTTATTGACCGATTTCCAGTTACGATCGAGGTCCCCGAACGAGATCAGTTTCAAGTCGTTGTCGATAGTCTTGTCGTAGTAGGTCTTGTGAAAATTTTTCAGATTTTTCTCCAGGTCATCGATCAGGGCGGGTATGACTTCCAAGTTCTCAAATTGTTCGAGAACCTCCTTCTCATTCAAGTTGAGCAAGTCATCGCCGAGCACCTCATCGATGCCGAGATTCAAATCGTGCAACGACTCCTCCAAGTTATACAATTCCGATGAAATGGCCTGCACTTTCACCTTGCGAGCCTCGTCATCAGCCTTGTCGATCCCCTTGATGCATTCGTCCAGCTTGCTCACGGATGTCGATATTTTTTTATGCAGCTTCTTGAGCTGAACCGGGAGATTGGTGCCCCCTGGTTCGCTTTTCTTGATTTTCAGGTTCTTGCTCATGTCACGTTCACCAATGCATTGAAATGATTTCACGAATTCATGTAATTTCTTCATCTGGGAGGTCGATCACGCCAAAATCCGACCATAAACTCATTTTCAAGACGATCTTGTTTCGTTCCATTTTTTCCTTCTGAAAACCGAGTTGCTCGAAGAACTTGCTGCCTTCCTTGTAGGTCTTAAACAACGATGCCGTGATCGACGCGATTTTCTTGCTATTTTGCTGTTGTATGAATTTTTCCATTAATAGCTTGCCGATGCCTTTTCCACGATAATGCTTGTTCACCTCGATGAACAGCACGCGGACGCACGGCAAGGGGAGCGGCTCGCCAGCCATGCTGGCGTCGACGTCGAGAATGGCCAAGACAGCACCGATGCACATGCTTGCATACGATGCAACAACCCCGAAGACTCGCCCGGAAGCGATATCTTTTTCGAGATCCGGGATCATCCCCGCGAGCTCGGTGCAACACGTGGCAATGTCCGTGTAATCCTTCGGATTCAGCGGTCTGATCGTCACGTCCTTGATGAGTGTGCCCGGCGCCATTTTATATCCCGTGTCGTGTCGCGATGAATTAGGATGACACGCGTTCAAATGAGTTGCGGTAGTAGAATGTTTGCGTCTGTAGGGAAGAAGTCATGTGGAAAATAGGCGGGATTATTGTCCCTCGCCTTCCACCACGTAACGGGCCATGCGCCTGAGCTGGTCGTATTTCCGGATCTCCTTCTCGAACAGAGGCACCTTGACCACGTCGAACTCCCCCTTGTACAGGTCCTCGATCTCGACCAGGTGCTTGAGCTGGAAGTCCCGGCGAGATTTGCAGAAATTGCAATCCACATTCTCGGGAAATATCTGGTTGACGATGATGTGGTGCGCTGGGATCTCGTAGGATATGAGTGCTGAAAGTAATCGTTCGGTCTCGTAGATGGCCATGTCCTCAGGTATCATGACGATGACGAACGAGGTCTTGGCGGGGTCTTGCAGCTCGTCCTTGGCAGCCTCGATCGAATCCTTGAGGTGCTGGATCGAGTCCATGGGATCCACATCATCCTTTCCCTTGCCACGCTTGAATATGCCCTTGAACGCGCCCATGAGCTTGCCGAGCTTGAGACGGAGGCTGATCAGTTTACCGATCCAGCTTGACAAGATTTCGGGAAGGCTGAGCAGCCGGAGCGTATGACCCGTCGGTGCCGTGTCGAAGATGACCAAGTCATATTCGGAATTTTCCAAGTATTCAAGCACGGTGCCAAAGGCCATGGCCTCGTCGGCGCCCGGCGGGCTCATCCCTGCTAGATCACCCAGGTCGCCAAGGAGCGGTATCTGCATCCCTTCCATGTCGAGTCCCGCGGGGTTGCTTCCCATTTTCTCCTGGGCTTCCTTGAACGCTTTCTGTGGGCTAATTTCCAACGCGGATAACCGTTCCACGCCGGGAACAGGTGTCACGACGCCCGGTTCAAGCGCAAGGCCGAGGCTATCTCCAAGTGAGTGGGCCGGATCTGTCGAAACGATCAAGATTGTTTTGCTCGTGTGTTCTGCGACCCATAACGCGGAGCATGCGGCCGAGCTCGTCTTTCCTACGCCACCCTTGCCTCCAAAGAGCACGAAGTGCATTTCTGGGTTAGTTAATAAATCCTTTAATGCCATGTGCTGTAAAATGGCAAGGATGTTTTAAAACCCCCCCGTTGTCCCTTGCGGGATGGAAAACTAAAGAGTGCACATTTTTTTTTCGATCGGCATTCGTGCGAGATCTGCCACATGCGTTCCTTCACGCATAATATAAGGCGAGGATCTCCCGGTTTTCAAAAGAATCACGGCAAGGCTTCTTTTTTATGGCGTAAAAGGTTTTAACTTTACGCGATTAATGATCCTGGATACACATCATCATACCAAACGTAGGTGATTGCCCGCACGCGCATTATCCGGCCGTTTTTCGCTGGTCGGGATATGCACGTGCATGATGGTCAAGATCAAGCGAAGCTGTCCTTGAAATTCAACGGTTGCATTCAAGGAAGATACCTTATGAGTGAAAAACAAGAAAAGACTGGTAATGTCGAAGCAAAACCCGAAGCGAAAGTGCCTGAAGAAAAGCCAGCCGAGATTGGCGTGTTCGTCTGCAATTGAGGCATTAACATCGCCGGTGTCGTCGATGTCCCCCAGGTCGCGGAAGCGGCGAAGAAGCTGCCGGGCGTGAAGTACGCGGAAACGAACTTGTCATTCTGTACCGAGGCCGGTGCCGTCGCCATTCAAAAAGCAATCGACGAGCA
The DNA here is from genome assembly GCA_030587525.1 of Candidatus Sigynarchaeota archaeon. Classification (GTDB taxonomy): domain Archaea; phylum Asgardarchaeota; class Lokiarchaeia; order Sigyniarchaeales; family Sigyniarchaeaceae; genus Sigyniarchaeum; species Sigyniarchaeum tengchongense. The sequence continues at coordinate 26,683 of JAUQYW010000607.1, forward strand.
AAAGCTGAAACGTGTGATCGTCGCTGCTTGAACCCCGAAGACGCACTTGCCCGTGTTCCAGAGCGTGCTCAAGGCTGCGAATCTCCCGAAACGGATGCTGGAGTTCGTGAACATCCGGGAACACGATTCTTTCGTCCATATGCACGACAAGGAAGCTGCGACTGACAAGGCGAAATCGCTCATCGCGGCGGCTGTCGAACGTGCAAAGACGCTGGAAGATGTTCCAACGGAGATCGTCGACGTCACGAAAAAAGCACTCGTGATCGGTGGTGGCGTCGCAGGATTGCAAACAGCACTCGATCTCGCCAAGCTCGAATACGATGTGACGCTTGTTGAGCAATCTCCAACGACTGGCGGTAAAATGGCGAAACTGGACAGGACATTCCCGACCGACGACTGTAGCATTTGAATATTAGGGCCGATCATGCTCGAGGCTAACCGGAATCCGAAAATCCGCACCCTTACCTATTCGGAAATCGACGGGTTTTCGGGTTTCGTGGGAAATTTCAACGTGCGCATCCGGAAGAAAGCACGATACACGACCAGTAAATGCAATGGTTGTGGCGCGTGTTTCGACGTGTGTCCCGCGTATCGTCCCCACGACTTCGAATATGGCATGGCCCAATCCAAGGCAATCTATAAATCATTTGCGCAAGCAGTCCCCGGCGTGGTCCAGATCGACAAGCAGTATTGCATCGATTGTGGTATGTGTGCCAAGGCGTGTGAACTCAAGGCTGTTGATTATGATCAGAAGGACGAGATCATCGAGGAAAAATTCGGTATCGTCGTCCTCGCCAGCGGGTTCTACGAGTGGCTTCCCCCCGTCGGTACGCTCGGTTTCGGCGTCTACGAAAACGTGATCACGCAAGGTAGGCTGGAACGCATCCTCGCACCGAATGGCCCGACTGTCGGGCACCTCATTAGGCCAAGCGATGGAAAACGACCGACACGCATTGCCTTCATCCAATGTGTTGGATCCCGGGACACGCAGACCAATCCACATTGCTGCACGACCGGTTGCTTGCTGTCAGTGAAGAATAGCAAGCTGATCAAGCAACATTATCCCGACACGGAGGAATATGTCATCTTTATGGACTTGCGTTGCACGGGCAAGATGTCGGAAGAGTATTCAATGGCAACGAGGGAGGCCGGCGTCCACTTTATCCGGTCGAACATCGGCCGGATCATTGAGGATGAAAAGACCAAGAATCTCGTCTTGCGCTTCGAAGACACCATGAATCCCGGAACGCTGCAAAAGCTCGAAGTTGACATGGTCGTTCTCACGACGAACATGGTGCTCGGCGAGGAAGGCACGCGGCTGGCCAAGCTTATGAAGCTCGACCTATCCCCCGATAGCTTCCTCAAGGAATACCATGCCCGCTTGGACCCGATCTCGACGAAAGTGCCGGGCATCTTCTTGGCCGGGACGGTGCAAGGGCCCAAGAACATTGCCGAGAGCATCTCGCACGCGAAAGGTGCTGCTTCCAGCGCTGCCCGCATATTGCAAGCAGGAAAATACGAGATCGAGCTGATACGCGCCGTCGTGGAAAAGCCGGACACTTGTTCCAAGTGCTACCGATGCGTCGAGGCGTGCCCGTATGGTGCGATTTCAATCGATGATCAAGGGAAAATCAATGTTGACGTGATTTCCTGCAAGGGATGCGGAACGTGCAATTCGGTATGCCGTTCACAGACGATCCAACTTCGATATTACCGGGATCCGGGCTACGAGGGCCAGATCGACGCGCTGTTCGGCGCGCCGGCTGCTGCGCCTCAAGAAACAAAAGACTCGAGCAAATAAGGATGAGCCGCGCGCTCAAAGCACGCGCGCGCGTGGACAAGGCTGCAAGCCTCTTCTCGAGTTTGTTATTATTCACGATAATTTTCACGCGAGTGTATGGACACGATGCCTGTATTACGCTCGCAATCACCTAATCTCATCAAGATCTACGATGCAATACCAAGACCATTTAACGTGGCTTGTGTTTCAAGCTGATTCACAAAAAAAAGGAAGGAGCCATGAGCAAGGCAGTTAACCAGAAGGGCAAGCAGCCCAACTTTAAAAGAATCATCGAAGAAGTCTTGGACAAGAAAAAATGCACCGACTGTGGCATTTGTCAAGCGGTCTGCTTTCTTGCCGGGGCCGGAGTTATTCACTACGAGCGTCCAGCATATCGCGTTTTTGATGATGAACTGTGCGAAAGATGCGGATTCTGCCAGGCTTCTTGCCCGGTCACGTCATATGACACCAGTAATTCCGATTACCGGGTTTTCCGTGGTTTCATTGGTGATTACATCGGATTGCGTTCGTTCAAGACCAAGATCCCGGAAGTTTCAGAACGCTGCCAGGATGGTGGTGCCGTTACTAGCCTGCTCCTTTACATGATCGAGAATAACCTCGTTGACGCGGTCATGGTGACCAAGCGGCTTGAAAACTGGGCGCCGCAATCGTTCATCACGAATAATCGCGAGGCCATCATCGATGCCGCGGGCAGCAAGTATGCAACGAATCCGGTGTTCCAGGCAATCACGTCGCTCAAGGACATCACGCCATCGGAGCTGGCAAAGTACGGGGTCAAGAAGATCGATGACTTGCGCATCGCGGTGGTCGGGTTGCCATGTCAGATTTCCGGGCTCACGAAGGTCCAGAACCTCGGCATTTTTCCATCCAACCTCATTAAGGTCAAGATCGGCTTGTTCTGCTATAAAAATTACTCATGGATAAAGTTTCAAGAATTTCTCACGAAAAAATTGAAGATCAAAATCGAAGATATCAAAAAAATCGTGATCTTGGGTGACATGACCGTCCAGCTGAAGAATGGCAAGACCATCACTATAAAGTCGCAAGATTACGAGTCCCTCGTTAACGAGGGTTGCGCCTGGTGCAAGGATTTGACTGCCCACGATGCGGATATCTCTTGCGGTAACATTGGTTCTGCCGTGGGTGCAACGACCGTCATTGCCCGCACGAAAAAGGGCTTTGACATCGTCGAGCGTGCCCGGGTTACCAATTTGATCGAAGAAATGCCTGGCGTGAACGTGGCAGAAGTCACCAAGCAAGCACGCATGAAGCTCAACAAGGCCAAGACGGAGTGAGAGGATCATCACGATGACAGAACAGTCAAACGAAGTTCAAGCAAATTTGCAGAGAGAATTCGCCGCGTTGCAGAAGCGAACCTTGCTGTGCTATCAATGCAGCAAGTGCAGCAGCGTGTGCCCGGCGTTCAGGATCGGCGAGTACAACCCTCGAAGTTTCATTTTATTGGCTGTCAACAATGGTATTGAAAAAGCATCCATGGATAAGACCATCTGGTTGTGCAAAAATTGTCATGCCTGCACCATCTGCCCCATGGCGATTGATATTCCCGGAATGGTTCTCTTGGCACGCATCGGTGCTTTAAAAAACAACAATCCTCCCCCGGCATCGAAGACTGGCCACCGGCGGATCTTCAACCTCGCGCAGAAAATCCAGGCAGCATCCCCCGTCCCACCAGTGGCCAACAAGTGGCCCTTGAACCACCAGAAATTCACGGAGAAAGGTCCAGTTGCCTTGTACACGGGGCTCATGCCGGTCTGGGACAACTTGATGTACAATTATGACTTGAATTTCATCACCGGCTTGCGAGCCATTCTCGAAGCGTTAAATTTAATTGGCGTGGAACCAGCGATTCCCGCGGGTTTCAAGGATAGTGGCCATGACACGTATTATGGTGGTGATGAAGACACATTCATCGCTTTGGCTCGATACAATCGGGACCTGGTTGAAAAAATCGGTATCCAAACCCTGATCGTGGTCAATCCCGAGGATTACCACGCCATCAAGAACCTCTACCCGAAATACCTTGGGGAGTTTCCTGCGCAGGTCATCTTCTGGACAGATTTTCTCGTGGAGAAAGGGTTCGTGGAAAGGCTGCGGCTCCAGTCGTACCTCGACGTGGAATTGCAGGTTGCCTACCACGATCCGTGCAAACTGGGCCGCGTGAGCGGGATCTATGATTCCCCGCGCAAGATCTTGGAGAGCATCCCGGGTGTCAAGATCGTTAAATTCCGAAGCGAAAAAGAGATGGCGCCATGCTGCGGTGTCACCGCATTCATCGGATGTGATGATGGCTCCCTCTACTTGCGCCACGAGCGGCTCAAGGAGGCTCGCGACCTGGGAGTTGATGTTCTCGTCACGACGTGTCCTTCGTGCGTTTCTCATTACACTTGCGCACTCGCCTCGATGCAAGCTCCGGCAGGTAAACAGCCAAAAGAATTGAAAGTATCAGATCTTGCCACGTTCCTGGGCACGAGATTATTCCATCTAGACAAGAAATAAACCCCTCCTCATGATTCGCCATGAAAACGACAGCTGCAAAAAACATTGATGCATCCAAGACCAAGCAAACTCCGATCTTGCCTCTTGATGACTTGTATGGCTTATCTGACAACGTCCTCGTCGTGGGAAGTGGTGCAGCAGGAATTCAAGCGAGCTTAGATCTATCACAGCTCGGGTTTAACGTGATCCTTGTCGAGCGCAATAAGAACATCGGCGGATTGATCGCCAAGCTCGACAAGACATATGCAACCCACGATTGCACGGGTGCCAACGCGTTGTACGCGATCGAGAACTCGTGGGGCAAAGCTTGCCTGCAGATGCAACATGGTGCGTGCGGAAAGTGCCACCTCTCGACGCAGACTTACAACAACGCCAAGATCAAGATCTATCAGAATTCCACGGTTGCAGCAATCGATTATATTGAAGATGGAAATATTCACGTGACGATTGAAAAGGATATTCTCGGTATCGACGAGGAAAGGTGTAGCAATTGTGGAGCTTGCTACGAAATTTGTCCAGTTCGCTTCGACGAGGACATCAACTGGTTTGATGCGGGCCTCGGCACGCGACGAGCGGTCAACATTCCTTTTCCAGGCGCGATTCCCCCCGTCTACTCTATCGAGAAGGATCGCTGCATCTTCGTGCAGAACAAGATCTGTGGAAAATGCAAAGACGTCTGCCCGACGAACGCAGTGACCTTTGAATTCAAGAAGGAGACGCATGAACTCAAGGTAGGGGCTATTATCTTTGCAACTGGTGCCGATCAAGCTCACCCGTTCGATTATGACAAGTTCCTAGGCCATCATCCTGACGTTTTAAATGGTCTCCAATTTGAACGGCTCGCCAGCGAGAATGGTCCAACGAAAGGGCAGATCATCAGGCTTTCCGACCACAAACCTGCAAAACGCATCGCTTTTGTACAATGCGTCGGTTCGCGCAATTACCGTCCCGGCGGCATGAAATATTGTAGCACGGTTTGTTGCATGTACGCGATCAAGGAGGCGGATATGGCGAAGGAAAAGGACCCATCGTGCGAGACCTATATTTTCAACGTCGAGAATCGTGCCTATTTAAAAGGATTTCACGAGTATTACATCCGCGCCAAGCGGGATCACGGGGTTCAGTTTATCCAAGGTCGCGTGGCAGGGGTTCACGTGGATCCAAAAACGACACACTTGGTCGTTGATTATGAAGATATCGGCAAGGGCGAAATCAAGGCGATGGAGGTGGATCTCGTCGTTCTTGCGACCGCGCTGGTTCCAAACACGGAAGGGCTTTCAAAATTGCTCAACGTTCCCTTGAACAAGTATAAATTCTTCGACAAGGCATCCATCGAGGAAATGGAGCACAAGGGTATCTTCTTTGCCGGTTTTTGCTCGCGGCCGATGGACATCCCCTCGTCGATCATCACGGCGGATGCCGCGGTTGCAAAAACATCGCGTCGGCTCTTCCATACCTTGAAGGCCAAGCAGCAAGAAAGCAATTACACGATCGAGGAAACAAAGATTTATGGTGAACCTCGCATTGGTGTATTGGTTTGCCAATGTGACAGTGAATCTGCAAAAATCCTGGATAATAAAGCAATCGTGGATGAAATCAAGAAACTACCGAATGTCGTTGCCGCCGAAGCGCAAGTATTCGACACGTGCAACGAGTCACGTGCGTTCTTGAACACTATGATCAAGGAGAACAAGCTGAACCGCGTCGTGGTCGGTGCATGCTCGCCCCGGACCTACGGCATGATCTTCACGGAAGGCGTGAAAGAAGCAAATCTCGATCCCAACCTGCTTGAAATGGTCAACATTCGCGAGCAAGCCGCCTGGGTTCATCAAAACGAACCAGAAGCCGCAACGCGCAAGGTCATCGATCTACTTGCAATGGGCGTGGCAAAGAATCGCGAATTACGATTCCAGGACAGCAAGAAGGTGCCGATGACCAAAGCCGTGTTGATCATCGGGGCTGGCCCCGCGGGCATTTTTGCTGCCGATAACCTTGCTAACCAGGATACCATGGTGTACCTGGTCGAGCGCGAGCAGAACGTCGGGGGGGCAACAAACAAGATATCCAAGAAATTCTTGCTCGATGACGAGCAAGTCATCCTCGATAAAATGGAGGTCATTCTCGACCGGTTCCCGAAGAATAAAAACATTGAAGTTATGACCAAAGCCCGCGTCGTCAATGTGTCGGGCTTTCTTGGGAATTTCCGCGTGAAGATCGACCACGCCGGCAGCCAAAAAATCGTGCGGGTCGGCTGCATCATAGTCGCGACCGGGGCCACGCAAGACCCGAACTATGCCAACGTCGTGGAGGGAAAATCTGCGAGGGTTTTCAACCAGGAACAGTTCGAGCAGCTGCTCATCAAGGGCGATCTCCAAGGCATGAAAAAGTTCGGTTTTATCCAATGCACGAACCAGAGAGCCGATGGCAATATTAAGCCCGAGTTTCAGAATTGTTCCGGCATCTGTTGCAAGATAACGCTCAAGCAAGCCATCAAGATCCACGATCTCGTTCCCGATGCCGAAATCCATGTCATGCAACGCGGCATGCAACTATCCGGCGAGGTGTACAACGAAGATTACTACCATCAAGTGCAAGGGTTCGCATGCATCGAGCGGTACTCGGCGGAACAATACCCGAAAATCAAACCCCTGGGCGACAAGGTTCGCGTGTCGTTCCCGGAGGTGGGCTCCCGGGAAAGCCTCGATCTCGACCTCGACGCGGTTATCCTGGCCACGCCCTATCGTTCAGCCGAGGGCACGCGGGAACTGGGCGCCTTGCTGAAAGTACCTGTTATGCAGGCGGGATTTTTCCTCGAAGCGCACGTGAAATTCCGTCCCAACGATTTCGTCGTGGATGGCATGTTCTTGGCGGGGGACGCGCACTGGCCGAAGACCTTGATAGATGCCGTTGCGCACGGGCTCGCATCTGCTGCACGGGCAAACGCGTTCTTGAGTAAAGGGCACGTGGATGTGGAAGGCAATGTCTCTGAGGTTGATGAAGAAATCTGCATCGGATGCGCGAAATGTTATGAAATATGCCCGTTCGAGGCGATCGACATGATCACGGTTCAAAAGGAGATAGATGGGCAAGAAATCAGCGTTCTCAAAGCCAGGGTAAATGACGTGCTTTGCAAGGGATGTGGTTCTTGCGTGGGCGGCTGTCCGGCCCATGCCATCGACCAGATGAATTTGAGGAACGGGCAGATCTCTGGCATGATCAAGGCCTTGTTTCCGGTGTTCGATGTAAAGCGAGTAACGAACGGGAGGGATGAATCGTGAGCACGAAGGTAGATGAGACATATAAACCCAAGATCCTTGCATTCTGCTGCAATTGGTGCTCGTATGCCGGCATCGACATCGCAGGTATAACGCACATGCAATACCCGGCGTCGATACGGCTCGTGAAGGTCATGTGCATCGGCAGGATCCACCCAGATCTCGTCCTCGAAGCTTTCGCCCGGGGGGCAGACGGGGTGTTGATCGTCGGATGCCACGTCGGGGACTGCCATTACATTCGTGGGAACCAATTTGCCGAATCCCGAATGACCGACATGGCTGAGATGCTCGAAGGTCTTGGCATCGACCGGCGCCGGCTCAAGATAGGGTATATCTTCGCCTACGAAGGAAAACGGTTTTCGGATCTCGTTCACGAGTTTACCCGGGAAATTATTTCTGCTGGACCGAACACACTCAAGGTCTTGACATGAATGTTTTTTAAAAATTAATGCTTTCTTGTTTACTGACTAAATAAAATGATTATTCCGAGATAGGAAAAGCTCCAGTTATGAAGAAGTAACATCCCAAGATTTATGAACAATCTTATCTATTTTCTTATTCTGCAATTCACAGATTCAAGTTGTCATATCCATTTTTTGCGCGATCTTCAAGATGAGGAACTGGATGACTACGATCTCGAAAATCGGCGCAAGATACGGATTGATCGTCGTATGTTCAAACACGAATACCAGCGGATTCGCCCTGACTTTCGCTGCGATATCTCTGCTATTAGTTATGACTACAACTTTTCCTCGACCGATTTTTGAGGTGATTGCATCGACAAGAGATAATATCTCGGAGGGTTCATTTGCCAAGAATCGTGAACCAGAGATTATAATCGCTCGAAATGACGGATCGACCATTTGTAATGGTCCGAACCGGAACATGTCGATCGTCGTCGCTTCGGCAATTATGTGCGCATACTCATTGCATGTTAACGAGGCCTGCAACGATGTCGCTTGGGAAGCGCCTCTCGATGCAAGAAATAAGAACCGAAAGTGTTCTCCGATAAAATTCACGATGTAATCCGTGTTGAGCTGCCATTGGGATTCGTACAACTCAATCTCGAAGATGAGATTCCGAATCTCCTGGGTCACCTCGTTGTTTATCGGTGTCGTATCCAGGATAGCTCGACAGACAAAATACAAGACGAGTATTGCATGAATGAAGGTTTTTGAAAACCGTATCACTTCATCCCCCGCCCTCAAGGGTAACACATGTTGGCAATGCTGTGCAAGATAGGAGTCTTCGGTATTCACCATGGCCCAGATGTTTTCTTTCCCGAATTCAAGCGCCACGAGCTTGGTCACGATTTCTTGCAGCGTTTTCGATTCCCCGGTCCTTGATACAATAATAACCAAGGTTCGAGGCATCTGCTTCCGTGGAAGCATAAAATTCAAGAACTCGGCGCCTTCATGCATCTCGCAAAAAATGCCCTTTGAATTCAAGTTGGAATTAAGCATGTAATACGGAACATTTAATACATAATAGAATGAGCCGACCCCAATAAAAATAATGTGGTTGAAGTTTCCCGCCTTGAAATCATTCTTGATCTTATCAAGCTTGGTCTTTCCCTCTTCGTAAGAATAATATTTCAGGCACTGCCTCATGGCCACGGGTTCACCGAGAAGATCGTTCAAGATCTCGTTGAACTCCATCTTTGGAGGGATCATCAGGAACAACCATCATCGTGGTAACTTTTTACACTCACGAACCCAGGTCCTCCTCGAACATCCTCTTGTAGATTTCCAGCGCTAATCGCTGAAACGCTGCATCGACGTTATCGCCGGATTTTGCAGAGGTTTCGATGTAGAGGAATTTATGCTGTTTTGCAAATTCCTCTGCCTTCTCCTTTGGCACAACCCTGTTCATATCGATTTTATTTCCTACGAGGATGGTGGGGATCGGACCTGTCATGTTTTCAAGTTCCTCTATCCATTGAGGTAAATGATCGAAGCTCGATAGGTTCGTGACATCGTAAACAAGGAGAGCTCCCTGGGCATTTCGGTAGTACATAGGCCGCATCTGAGCGTAATGGGCTTGTCCCGCGGCATCCCAGATGGACATATTCATCTTGAACTTCACCGTTCCCCGGAACAAAATGTCCGCCGGGTAGTATTCCCCATAAATCACTTTCGAGCCAAAATCGACACCCAGGGTGCTTATCAGGTCTTTCTTGAAATACTCGTCGGTAAACCGGACTTTCAATGCAGTTTTCCCGACTGCCGAATCCCCGATTATAACTACCTTGATCTGCAAATTCCCACGAAGAAGATTACGCGCTTCGTTAACAGCCCAAGAACTCACGCGATCCCCGGTCAACAAGTCATCCTCGTATTTTTCAATCGTCTTGAAATTTACCAGGTATCCACGGCCGTACGTGTCATTCTGCATATCATTCAAGGCTTCAAGGTTTATGGATTTTACAACACCCTCACATGGCGAATTCAAGCTCGTCATGCCTTGATCCGTGATAAACGTGATAAATTCTTGATCGATCTTCATGGTTTCCCCGGGCTGAACGTGGAAGACGACTTGAAGGGGATTCTTAAGAAAAGCGAATCC
>JAUQYW010000612.1 GCA_030587525.1 Candidatus Sigynarchaeota archaeon
CCGTAAAATCGATGATGCTCGGGCTCCACGAGCACGCGATGTTGTCGATTCGGCTCGTCGTCGTCGATGTTATCCCAACACTCCAGATACCAGAGCTATCGATGCTCGCGAAGCATGGCAAGGTGGCGTATGCCAATCCCAAGTGCTTTGAATCCACGCCGGTCCACACCTCCGCCATGGTGGGCGATAAAAGATGAATCCGCACGTGCGTCCAGGTCTCCGGGTCAAATTCGAGGCCGGTCGGTGCATTCTGCAAGTCATAAACGGATACTTTCGTGGACGACGTTGAGGTCCTAAACGATAGGCCGAACAGAACCGCGTTGAACCGGCTGAGCAGCTTGATGATGATGCCAGCCGGTGTCGATGCATCCCGGAACAACCACATGTCAAACTCGACGACTTTTTGAACCACGGAACCGGAACTTGCCGGGAGTTTCACGACGAACTGCGCGGGTGCCGATGGCGTGCCCGTAAACTCTGCGCATTGGTCGAACGCCTTGCCCGTATCCAGTAACAATTTGGGCCGCGGTGCCTGAGCACTGACGAAAACGTTTAAGGTAATGTAGTTGTCCCCGCACACTTCCCTGGGTTGATCAGCGAGGTGTGCTTGGATCTTGATCTTGTACACCCGATCGGTACCCTCCGAGCGCGCCCACATGGCTGAATCGAGCAAAATATCAGGCCGAGCGTCGCTGTTCAAGTCAACGATCTGCACGTGAGCCACGTTCCGTCGTTCTGATACTTCATGTGATTCGAATTCGGAGGATTGCACGATGATGTTGATATTCGTGACCTGGAATGCATGATGCATGTTAACTGGCATAGCCCGGGTGCTCGTGACCTCGATCGTCGAGCTGATCGCAGCACGGAGCGTGTATGAACCTGGAACACCCACGACTGGAACCAAAAAATTGCCGAAGCCCGACTTGAAATTGAGCTCGGAAACTGCATTGCATATCACGCCTTGTTTCGGCGAAATAACCGTCGAATGTCCCAACGATATAACTCGGAGTTGGCCAGATGCAAGATTCACGCTGCCGAAGGCAGGAATATCTATGCTGCTAGCGAGTGCCTCCCCGTTGCCATCGATGATCGAGATCATATCAGATCCAGTCACGTCAAGAGCAATGCTATCCAGGTCTTTCAATGCCACGCCGGGAACCGTGACCGAAACGTCGATCGACGCGGTGCTGGTCACGGTCGTGCTAGTTCGCTCATTCGAGAGATCATGCACGAGAACTTGGTTCGCGCTAAAGTATGCACGATAACCGGTTATTCCCGGGCGGGAGAAAATAGGACTGACTAGCTGCGTGTAGTCAAGAACAATGCGGATCGTGGCTTGCCCAGTCCCGTCGACAACATTTGATTTGCCCTTGACCAGCGGGTACACGAACGTGAGGAGTGGAACGCCCGTGCCAACCTCGAGGCTGGAGAAGTCCGGGGCTTCCGAGAAAACGCCGCGCGAAGTCAAGATCGTATCAGCCCATTGCCCGCTCTTCGTCTTGATCTGGACGAGGCTTCTAGTCCCTGCAGCATTGTTCTTGAGCAGCGTGTACAGAGCATCTGCTCCAATTCCTCGAATAGATGCAACATTGCCGAATTTAGCAATGAACTTGATGTCATTGGCGAGATAAGTCCATCTTCCATTCTGCATGATCGCCATGTCGCCATCCACATAGTTCACGTCTGGGCCGTACACGAATTGGAGAATGCGCCCCTCGTAATTTTCGATCGAGAAGGCATATT
>JAUQYW010000615.1 GCA_030587525.1 Candidatus Sigynarchaeota archaeon
ATGAAAATTTCCTTTTTGGACCTTGTTTACGAAGACGGATAGGCCCCACCCTTTACCAGAGATGACGTGCGCTTGGTCAAGCCCACGATGGTGAATTTTTTGTGCGATCTCGGGAAGATCACACGGCAACTGTGCATCCTTTTTTGCCAGGTAAAAAAAAATACCGGTCATTACCGGATAACACCTCGTATTCACGATGATAATTCTTCTGGCTCAAGTCTGGGGGTAAAGCTGGAAAGCGCGCGATCCAGGATAGCCTGTGGTAGGCCTACATTATCGATCGTGCGGCCTATCCTTAAAAAATCCTTGCCCAGCAAGCTGCTTCCGATCTGGATGATCGAATTGATGTTCGGCATTGGGATGCCAAAATATGCACCCAACGACGCCAGCGGCACGAGGCCGGTCGGAATATCCTCGGTAAGATACCGGTTATCGACCGATTCAGGAGAATTGATGGTCGCATATGATTCGATTTTCTGGAACGCCTCGAGAAAGGTGCTCGCTTTCACGTTATAGGTGTCCTGGACCCAGTCTAAAAACGTGTAGACCGGCATGCCAATATGCTCCATGACGGCACAACGCTCGGCATCGATTTTTTCGACGATCCGCACGATTTCCTCCGTGATACCTTGCCGGTAAAACAGGAACTCGTGGCCCCGGCCAATGGCACCCGCGTTGAGCACGGCTGTCGCGGGATGCACGACAGCCCCGATGTTATTCAAGCTCGTGAGGCGGATGTCGTAGACCGGTTGCATTTGCGGAAACAATTTCTCGAGCATATCTTTCACGGTGATGTTTTTTGCCTCGGGATAAAAACAATAATCAACTTTATCCTTGATTTTCAAGATCTTCACGCTATCAGCTCCCTCTCTCCGGCACGTGAAGAGCAATGTTTGGGTTTCCCCGACATGCACGTTTACCGATGGGTTGGTTTGTTTTATGATGTTATATGCACTGATCGCGCCCCACGTCCTGCCCGGGTTTAACAAGATTGATTGGCCGTTTTTCAAGAATGGAGCAATCCTGTAAATGATCTCCTCGTGACCATCGGCTGGAACGACGATAAGGATGAGCATTGACCTTTTGATCGCTTTCTCCCAATTCGACGTTACCATATTCAGGCGAAACACGCCATCAAACGCGCCTGTTGCCCGGATTTTTTTTGTTTCGGTAAGTTTGAGGACATGTTGCAACGTGCGGAAGCACAAGTTCACGTTATAACCTAAGCGCGCCACATACGCCGCGAATGCATATCCACCATTCCCCGCGCCGATGATCGTGATGTCATGTCGTCGATTCAGGGTCATCGCCTCTTGATTGTATGACATATAATTGTTTCACACCTTGTTTGTCAAATTGTTCGATGTCAAGGCCTAGATCTACCAGCCTTTCACGTTCCGGCAATTTCTTTCCGGAACCGTTAACCCATATGCAAGTTCCGTCGAGGATGCGCGTCTGGAACGAGCCCCGCGCCGCTTTATTGCCTTTCAACTGCGGCGCATCGAAAATTCCTTCGCGCACCGCGCTTGCTAACGCCGTGGGATTCATAAAAGGATCGCTATACCCTCGATCCCTGGCAAATTGCAGGAAGCCGAGAAGCAGGACGGTCGCCTCCTCGAGCAGCAAGTTCTTCCGTTCTTGTATCGACGGGTCAATCGTGACATCCGGAAGCCCGTGCAGCGAATCTTGAATCACGCGGTTGATCAATTTGCAACTATAGACTATGTCTTCTGGCTCGGCGGCATGATCGCCTTCGCAGTAGCTCACGACATGCATGATATGCGGCCGCACTGCCATTTGCATCATCGTGGAAGCGCAGAGCTGGCCCATGGCAGTTTCCGCCCTTGGAGATAAATAGGTCAGTCCGGCGCGCGTTTCCTTCAATACTGCAAACTTTTCATCGACCAGGGGTTGCACGATCTCGATCATGGCCAGCACACGTGCTAGATCCATCTTATACGTGTTGCCGGCAGGCGTGTTGAACATCAATTGCTGAACGAAGGTTTTAACACCAGAATTTTTCGCGACGCGCGCCGAGAGGTACGCATCGGCAACGACCAGGTGGTCCGGCGCCATCCGCAACCCCCATTGGTGCGGATCGTTTACCTCGACAGGGATATTATTGCGGGCGTGCCACCGGATGGCGTCGATATGCTCCTTGATGGCATTTTCCAAAGAATTCGGGCCACGACCGTCCAACTCGGAATACCAGAAGACCGGTACGGCTGCCCATGCATTGTGAATCGTTTCTGAGAATAATTTCCCGTTATCAACCAAGTCTTGCGTTCCGGAGTAAATGCGCAACAACGGATGGTTCCCGCATCGTGTTTGCTGGTACAACGCGATTAAATCATCGCGGGATCGAATCGGAACGCCGCCAGCACCTGATTCTTTAGTTTTTAGAACGTCAGGACGCTGCAGCCATTCCTGGGCTGCCTGGTCCGGGGCTATCGAGATGATGTCGAGGATCGTTGCCTCGGCGATTCTCTTCGCGCCATCGATGGTTTTTTCCAACGACGGCAAGCCGAAATGCGCCCGCAAGATCGGGTAAGGTTTTTTGCTCGCAATGCGACCAAGCAAATCTTGGGGATAATTTCGTTCTTGCGGGGTATTTTCTGATATTCCATACAATACGGTCATAATCTCCTCGACCGTCTCCCCTCCCGTGAAGATTGCATCGAAGAAGTGCATAGCTTTTGCATATTTTTCCAGCCCGGGCAAGCATCCGAGAAAATATCGCCTTCCCGGTACCGGGCTCGCAGTCACCTGGCGAACGAACCATTCCAGGTGCCGTTTCCCATTGTCCGGCGTCAATCGATAGGATATCGCGATGATGCCTGCCTTGGAATTGGCTATCGCCTTTAAGAAATCGTTTAATTTTACTGCTGGACCGAGAAATTGCGTTTTATATCCAAAATTTTCAGCGATTTGAAAGAAATTCAATATACCTGCAACGTGAATGCATTCTTCGATGCTCGCACCCACGATCATTGTTTTATCTACATCCAATCTCATCGCCTTCGAAATTCGGGTTATTTCCAATTCTCCAAGCACTCTGAACACCATACCGATCCCAGGCTTCCAAAAAACGCCCGATCAACCGGCCTTTTGGGATTCTGCCGAGGTTTCAAATACCCAGTTCTTGATATGTATCAAGATATGTGCTTGAAACATGCAAATCGTTCAAGAACCGACTAATTTCAGCGTGCTCGTTTTGATAGGCCCCTTGACAAAAAATCAAGTTTCAAGGTCCAACGGCCATATTTCACGGTGCAAAGAACTACGATTTGCATATTCTTAACCCGTTAACCCTATTTAAACATTTTTATAACGATTTATACAAAGTTTGAACGGAACTTTTGATTAAACGGCTGTTTGATCAAAAATATTTTTCACGGGGTTGGAACGCGCGTGAAACATGAAAGAACGGCGAATACCAGGAAATAGACTGGAAACGACGGTTTTTCATTTTAACGCGGTAAGGAAATCAGTTACTTTTATGGGTGTCAATTGTGTATTATAGACACATAATATACTATTTCTATCGAAAAGCTGCAGTATAAGGAGAAGATTCGTCGTAATGCAGAATAAGGGCGAAAATAGTAGATGGAAGCGCAAAATCGCCGCAATCTATAGATTTTAATCAAAAAAAGTCTCAGACGGCTCTTCCGTGATCATTTCGCACTGGCTGAGCACGATTTCTTGGAGGTAATGTCATCACAGTGACTTTTTTTGATTAATGCTATTCCATATAACTGAAATTTTTAGGAATAGCTCAAGAGTATCCACGCAACAGAACTTTTTAGGTTTTTCCCCATATCATTTCTTTTTATGCAGGTGTGATGAACACGCGGGTATAATGCAGCAACCCCGCGCTGAATGACGCCACTTTTTTGCAGCCGTGCTTGGCCATCACTGCATCGACATCGGCAGGTGCAAGCCGTTCGTCGTATGGTGGTCCCGGGAGTGCTTTATGCTTCTTGAACTCGATGATAGCAATCTTCCCGCCGTTCTTTATAATGGGCAGGAGCAAATCGAACACGCGATCGTCCTCGCCGTTGTCGACGAAGCCATGGAGCACGCTCGCAATGATGCAGGCATCTACACTTTTTTCTGGAACCGGGATGCTCTTGGTCGCATCAGCCTGGGTGGCGTGGATGTTTTGCAGCCCGCGTTCCTTGATCTGCGCGTTCACGGCATCGATGGCCTGGGAATCCACGTCAACTGCATAAACCTTGCCAGTTGGTCCGACGAATCCAGCTGCTGCGGCGAGCGCGATGTACCCATCACCGCAACCGAGGTCGAGTAGCACCTGACCTTGCGTCACGCCGACCTTTTCCAGCAGTTTCCCGGGATCGATCAAGCCCCGGGTGCTGCGGCCGCCGTGTTCGTGCCGGTGCTGGCCTTTTTCGCCTTTCGTATCCTGGTCACGTTTCTTTCGGTTGCTCCTTGATGGGCTTGCCGGTCTTGTACAGCGTGCTCTTCATCGTGGCGATCAATTTCTGTTTACCGCCTTCCAGCGTGTACAACGTGAACAAGTATGTTCCGATTTTATTCGAACCTGAGACTTCCTTGCCCTCGACGTACAAGTTCTGGCCCGGGTCGGGGCTCGCATGGTAACTGATCGAGCATTCCAGCGCCACGGACAAGATGTTACTGTTGTTCCCGATGACCGAGAACGCCGCATCGGCGAGGGCGTAGATCGCGCCGCCGTGTGGCCTGCTAAACAAGTTCAGCGTGCTGGAATCGAGGATCATGTGCATTTTAACCTCGTTTTCCTTCAAATCATCCAGCACGATGCGGAACTTATTCGCGAAATTGTCCTTCTTGAATTGCTCTCTAACTATGTCGAAGCTATTCATAATGTTTGATTATACTCCCCGATCAGATAAAAAACCGAGCCCGAATATTTCGTATCGTCCGAATCAAAGTCTTCAAGAATGAAAAAGGAGAACGATTCGACGAGATCTTTCACGCGTGCTGCATATAAGAACAATTTTTGCGGTTCGGGAACTGTCCCACCACGGTGGAGGGCAACTGGTCGAATTCAATGGCATAGATCAACGAGAGGAAGAATAGATCGCTGGATTGCAATCCCAGCGCTTTGGATGCGAACCCCTCTGGTGCCGCTTGCACAATACACAGCTTCTTAAACGATTCCTTGCACATCGAGAATCGATTGCAGTCCATGCAAGATGCATGTGCCACGTGAACCCGCGCTTCGTCGAGACTGATCTCGAACAGCCATTGTTGCTTTTTCATAAGAATGGTTCTGTTATCGACGAACGTGAAACCCGCGTCTTGCAGCAAGGCGAGAAGTCGCTTAGATGCAGGCAAGCGGAAAGACGAATCGTTTGGACGAGGCCGAGCAGGACCGATCTCGTCCAGTGACCGGACAGGCAGTAAGCACAGAGATGGCTCTTGCTGCATCGAGCCTAGAAGCAATTGGTTCAATAGCTCGTTATGATTCTCCACGATTATGCAAGGCAAGTGCAAAGCGTCATCGATCATCGCGGCGAGAACTGGAATGTCCGGTTCGCCATCGTTGGCTTGAACCGCGATGGCAATCGACGTATCGCAGAACGAGCCTCTCAAGGATTGGACCTGATCTAGCAATGCATCGAATCCTACGTCACCATCTTGATGCCACGTGATGATGATGAACGAAGAACCTCTCATGTAATCCAGGGAAAAGAGGGAATGCCGTGGATTCCGGGAGATGTTGAGCAAGCTGAACCGGATATGCCGGGAAGCCACCTCCCGGTCCCCCATGCAAATACCCACGCCGATGGTGGAGTAGGAATTATCGAAGCTGAAAAGATGCACCTCGCCCAGGTTATCGAAGAGGCGAAACCGAAGCTCTTCCGATCCGACATCTTGCTCGGCCGGGAGTATGGAGCCCTTGAATATGAAATCAATCATGTGCATTGCTTCCCTATTGCGAATCCGGTGATCGTGGACGGCACGATCCCGTTCGTGATATTCCCTGGTATCTATGCAAAAACGCAAATGTAAAGTTTTGCGGGAATCGATGTCCGGCGCAGCAATATAAGCGCGACGGCGCTTCGGTGGTACGAGTAAAAGCCGGTAAAAAAAGGTACGGTTCTTTAGACGTTTCCGGAGGTGGCTCAGCACGAGAGGAACTCAATCATAATGTCAGCGTAGCCAAATTTCGTCATCGCCGAAGAAATCGAGTTCATCTTGTCCTGCCCCCTGTACCGGGAATCGTGATTTTCGTGAATCGGTCTAAATGTATTGGAGAGGCACCCAGCCTCTACATCCTATGCGCCACCGCGCCTTTTAAAACTGCCGGTTACCCATCGTCGTGGGCCGTGGAAAGATTATGGCCCAGGATGTCCCCGCGAAGTATAAATGTGGTCACCCTATATGATTCTCATCAAGGGGAAAGCATCATGGATTTCGAACCGGAGATGATTCCTTGCTGCGATTCGATGGCCTGGGTCGAGCGGGACGGGAACTTCGTCTGCTCGAATTGCGGGACACCGTTTAACGACCTGAAATGCAAGTGGATCAACATCGAGGAAGAGAGGGAGCGGGAAGCCACCCTAATTAATGAAGAAATTGCCGCCGCTTTTTACGAGGAGCCATCGAAGGAAGAGGTCGCCAGATGCGTCGAAATCGCGTTGAAACGGAGAAAATACAAACCAACTCTCTCCCAGGAAGACCTTGAGGAAGTCAAGAATTTCTTGTGGTTTTTCTCGCTATGCCCGGTCTGCAATGAAATGTTGAATTCTTATGTGACATTAGCCATGCTATATTTTAGCACGGTGCCTGAAAAAAAGAAGTTCACGAAGATGCTGCTGGAATTCATCAAGGACAAGTCCCATCCCCAAGACCTGTTGGAACTTGACGTGAGGCCCGGGATCCCGTGCTGCAATTGCTACGACGCATTATATGATTTCCACGCGAACGGCAATGAAACGCAAGCTGATCTATTACGCCTAATCGCAAAGGACGGAAACGCAGCGAAAGAACGAATACTTCGCTTTCCTTTTGAATGATCGAGCCCGGACGCATCCTTCGCTTGCAACCCGTGTAACAAGGCTCAATTGGTACATTAACAAGGCTCAATTGGTACATTATTGTTTTAAAACGGATTTTGCGAGAGTTCGTAGCAGACTCCTCAAAAAAAGGAAAAAATTTCAAAATTTCAAAAGTCCAACTTTAAATCCGAGCTTTCAAGTTCATCCGAATCCTTCTTCTTTTTCGGCGCTTCTACTTCTGCTTCCGATGCCGGTTCAGGAATTGCATCTTGCATTGGCGGCTGTTGGATATCCACCACGGGCATCTCCGGTTGTGGCGATGGTGATTCTACATTTGATTCTACTGTTTCTGCTTGCGGTGGCATCGGTTCCGGTTGTGGCTCCACATATGGTGTTTCCGTTTCTGCTTGCGGTGGCATTGGTTCCACGTATGGCGCCGGCATTGATGCTTCAGCCGCGGGTGACGCAGCCGCCGGTGCTAAGGATGCGGGTTGTGCTAGTGCTTCCGGCATGAACATGGCCCAGACCGTGTTATCGGGCGTTTTTTGAATCTCGATCTTGGGGTGGCTTTGGATAAACTGGATCATATTCAAGAACGAAACGACCTGGTCGGGATCATTACCCGATGCAATCTCCTTGACGCTCCGGAACTGGTTCGCTTGCATACCTGCCATGATCTTTTCGACCACTGAACGAGCTTCCCGATCCACCTTGACGGGCGCCGCAACTGCAGGTTTCGCCGGTGCCACGATGGTACTCGCAGCTGCCAAGACGGGCGTAATGGATTCAACAAGTCCGGTTATTTTTTCGATCCAGAACTTACCTTTTTCCGCGCGGAAATGGCAGACCTGTCCATTCTTTAACTTCACATCAAAAAAGTTTCCTTTCTTGCAAGGCATTGCCGCTGCGATGTCTAGCAAGGGGAACGTGATGTCCGTCTTTTTTGCCGAGAAGCCCAGGCCATTGCTTCGCAGCAACAGTTTGCCATTAAGCCATTTTCCGTTGTCGTCATACCCGCCCGGTCGTTCGAGAAGAACCGTGCCAGGACCAGCGGGAAGTTTCACTGATGCGGGGATCCCGGTCATGGGAATTCCAGATGCCGGCGCAATGGCCGCGTAAGCAGCATTTGCCAGCGCAGCAGTTGCAGGAATTGCAGGTGCTGGCACCTGTTGCATTGGTGCTACCGCACCTTTGCTGACCACCGTGCTCATGAAATTATCAAGTTTCGTGGCAATCGACTTGACCGCGAATTCCAGGTTAGCGATGCTGCTGGTTATGGGACTTGCGTCGAACGCTTGCTTGGTCGGGGTTGATTTCATTAATTCGTCGATCTTCGCAGAAAGCGACTTGACCGTGAAATCCAAGGCGGTTACGTTGCCACCGCTTGCCAAGGAAGCATCAAGACCGGGCTTGCTCGAAATCATAGTAGGCATTTGCTTGAAGGACGCTGCAAGTGATTTTAGATTGGCATCGATTGACTGAATTGCTGCCTCCGCACGGCTGCTTTGTTGTGACGACGCCGATGGCTGCACTGGCATCCCCGGCCCTTGCGACCCTTGCGATGATTGCCTCGCGACAAGCTGTTGCAGCATTTGCGACATCGCGTTCATCGAAGATTGCATGGCCGCTAGCTTATCTGGAGATTTCACGGTTTGATCAACGGCTTCCTCCACCGAGCCTTTCAATTCCTTGTAGCCCGAACCGATGCCCTTCACCGAGGAGATCACGTCGGTGACGTTCTTGGCACTCGCGATGCCAGCCACGCCGCCGGCGATGCTCTTGATGCTGCCTGCCATCTTCCGTGCAGTCTTTAATGCCTCGAAAAACCCGGGCAGCTTGTCACCAGGGGCATTGAAATTGGGCGGCGCTGCGAGCTCGGGGGGAAGGGGAGTGCCGGTCAAGAGGCACTCCGTGATCTGCTTCACCGCGTGGTCCTTGTACAAGCGTTTGATCATGAACGCGTTCTTGCGTCCAACGGTAAGCGCACCAGCACCAGCACCAAGCACGAGGATTATGCCTGGGAAAAGCACAAGGAATGCGCCGACACTGTAGTTGAAATCACATACCAGGTTATAACCTTCCATATGGCAATCGCCATTATAGAACAACGGCGAAACGTAACCGTACATGATGGACTCTACAACAATGGCAACGATGCCTATTATGATGCCCGTCACGAAAGGTGTATTCCAAACTGTCTTGATGCGCTTCATCAATTGCTGGGCGTCCGCGAAGGCCGACTTGTCTTCCAGTTTTTGCAGGGTATCCACGTGGATGCCATCCACCTGGAAGCAAATCTGGTTTTTCAACAGATTTGGCATTGTTTGCGAAGGTTCGACATAATACTGCGGAATTGGTCGGCCGCATATCCTGCATTGACCAGCGACGGGAATCCCGTTCAGCTTGTAGAATTCCTCGTAGTCGCTGTACAAGGATTCTGCCCCATTTTTGAACATGTTCGTCCCGCGTCTAGCCATTTCCAAGACATCGAACAGGATGCCCAGGCAAATTATGATATACAGGCCCCAGAGCACATAGTCTAGGATGGTCATATCAATAAGGCTAAAAGCCTTGATAGATCCAAAGGCGGTTAGACCCATCGTGGCAAAGAGCAATATCATCCTTAACAAGTTAACGGTCACGGTCATTTTCATATGCTGGGGGGAACTAAAGACTGGAATTTCCTTCATCAACTTCAATTGCTTCGTTTGTGAACGCTGAAGTAAACTCGCCGCTGATTCTTGTTGTTTTTTTGGCATAGCCTCCTCTCACTTCCACTCGATAGTGCAATTTTAGAACCTAATAACTCCCTTGAAGTTACCAAAAAGTAACAATAGAGATTTCGATTTATTTACTTAAAAGCATTTAACAATGAAAATCTTGAGTTCGGCATCGCTTTAAAATGGTCGAACCTAAGTATGGGGGGGTGCGTGGTTTCTTGGTTTGCGACGGCAATCCTTTGATATACGTATAAAACCCAGAGCTGCTTTGAAACGGTTCCATTATCGATTCCAAGCCATAATAGAAGGCGAAGAGAAAATAACAATTTATATTAAACCATGGATTGTGGAGCATTTACCGGCATTTGAAGTGCGTGTCCAAGCGGGCTTGAATGTCATGCAAGACTTTCTGGGGTATGGCCTTCATACGACGCAAGCTTGATATCCGGATCTTGTCAAGCACGAGCTCGATGATGCGTGCAGTGCCTTGCCCGGCAGGGATGTTTGCCGCCGTCATTGCGTCTTCATAAGCCGATAGAAAGCGCACACACAGGTCGAACTTCCATTCGATCTCTTCCGCGCGTTGCGTGAAGAGCCCGGGTTCCGTGGTCAAGAGTGATTCCATAAGCTCCGCGAGGTCGATTTCCCGGGACGCACCAGATACCTCTTCGAAATCGACACCGAAGACCTGCCCGTCCGCGGCGATGACGAAGTTCCTTAGGATCGCATCGCCATGGCGGTGTATCCCAGGATGCGAGGC
The DNA here is from genome assembly GCA_030587525.1 of Candidatus Sigynarchaeota archaeon. Lineage (GTDB taxonomy): Archaea > Asgardarchaeota > Lokiarchaeia > Sigyniarchaeales > Sigyniarchaeaceae > Sigyniarchaeum > Sigyniarchaeum tengchongense. The sequence continues at coordinate 10,485 of JAUQYW010000615.1, forward strand.
AAATGATGCATGGAACCGGGCCAGCCACGTTCCAATGCCCTCGATGGCGTTCATCTTGTCGTTGAGGGATAGCCATTTTTGCGTGGTGGGTTCCGGAAACGCGTCGGAAGAGTTGATCGCGTCGCAAGCATTGACCCCGTCGATTTTGTCCATCACGATGAAGTTTTCCAAGCAGATCAAGATCCGGGGCATTGCAAGTTGCGCTTTGGCCCCCGCTTCGAGGACCTCGCGCTCCTTCGTGAGGGCATCGTTCGATTTCGCGTCAAAATACTTGGCGATCACTTGGCCGGAGCGGGCGATGCTCGCCAAGCCCTGGAACCCGTCCACGGCCATCTCGACCGTGGCGTGCTTCTTGCTCTTGAGCCCACGCACGTCGACATTTCCCGGGGTGGTGGTTCCAGGGAATTTGGCTTTGTATTGCCGGAGGAACAAATCGATGGGGAAGGTGTTCGCCATGATCGTGCCACCAATTGAATCGAAGGAACTCGTAGGATTCAAGCCCTCCAATAGTCAAGGAAGATGGCGATTCTTGTATTTTTAGGTTGCATTTTTTTCACGGAATGCGTCAAAACCTTCCCATCAAGTATTTAGGTCGATATGTATAGAATCATACATATCGATAGGATCTGACCATGATGCAACAACAAGAGAAACGCGCGATCTCGAGCGATCTCGAGAAACCACGTCGCTATTCGACCCGCGATCTCGTTGTCATCGCGATTCTCGCTGCGCTTGGGAATGTCATTTCTTCGATGCTCGATTTGTTGAAGCCGCTATTCAAGGCAAGCCCGGTCCCCTTTTTTCAACTGTTTGGTGGGTACCACTTGATCTGGATGGCCCTCGCTTTCGGCATCACGAAAAAATACGGGGCGCCGACTTTCACCGCGGCGATCAAAGGCATCCTGGAGTTTTTCTTCTGGGACCCGTTCTTCGGCGTCTGGGTTATCCTGCTCAACTTACTGGAAGGCGCGATGATCGATGTCGGGTTCTATATCGGGCAGTACATCAAGTCGGAACGCCGCCGGTGGATCCTCGCCGGGTTAACCGGGAATACGTTCCAGCCGATCGTTTCGTATAGCATCGTGTTTTATTACCTGGGCAAGCCATTCCCTGATCCGACCATCTTGCTGATCGCCATGGGCTTTGCAGTCGTTTCCGGGGCGTTGATCGCAGGTTTGCTCGGGTACCAGCTGGACAAGGTGCTGCACCGGAGCGATGTCCAGGCCTTTATATCGTCGCATTGAGGAGAGCTTGCCATGTTTGAAGAAATGATTCGCAAGTTCCCGCGCGAGATCATCGATGACGCTACGCGGTTGCACGGGCACCTCGCGCCGGGGCTCATCATCGGTTTCAAGCTCGCGCTTCTGGCATTGAAGGAGCTTCGCATCGATAAGGACGATACCATCATGTTCACGTCGGAAACGACGCGCTGCATTCCTGATGGCGTGCAAGCGATGTGCCGCTACTTGCTCGTGAACGGGGGGTACCACGTGTACCTGCGAACCTACGACATCGGGAAACTCGCGATCCAAGTGAGCAAGAACCACGAGGATCTCTTCCGGATCATCTTGGACAATGAATACATCAAGAAAAACCCGACGTTGAATGCCTGGGCGAATATGGGCGGGTGCGAGACGGTCGAGGCAAAAAAACTGGAGGATGCCTTGTGGGCCATCGATATCGACAAGGCCTTCTTGAAAAAGCCGTTTAAAAAGATGCTGGAACCAGGCGCGGTTGACAAGGCCATCGTGACGTGCCCCGGCTGCGGCGAGCAAACGGCCAAGATGACCATGGTCGAAAAGGATGGCAAGTTGCTCTGCAAGTCTTGCATCATTTTCAAGAAATGATCGAGCATTAGGATATCTATAAAAGCTATCGGGTTGCACGGTCAAACGACCGAAATACATGCTCCACGAGTGAATTCCGATGCTGCACGATCTCCCTAAAAAAATCGCCGATCTCACCCTTCTTTTTACCGAAACCACAATACTCGTCTTGATCTGGGGATTCATAATAGGCATTCTCCGGATTCCATATCCTATCGTTGATCATCTATTCTACATCGTCGCGGGAACTCTGATAACTTTTTTCGTCGTTGTCATCCACGTGGTTCGGAACAATCGAGGTGGCAAGTGGGGGGCATTTTTCCTCCAGGTCGGAGCTTGCACCGTGGCGGTAGATTTCTGGATAATGTACTTGCCGGGAGCACGGGATTTCCCGGGATTGCTCGTGTTTCTCGGGGCGTGGTTTAGCTCGTCTGTCATTTCGATCATCCTTTTCTTGCGGTCGCTGATCCAGCGAACAACCCCGAACAGTGCTGCAATGCCGGCCTGGATGGAAAACACCCGAGTCAAGAAAAAGTTTTTCGTGTTCACGACGATCTTTCTGATATCGTGCGGCGGATACGCCACGTATTACTTTGCCGGCACGGGAACTTACCAAATCACCGTCCAGCCACAAGATTATACCGTGCGCGTGAGCTTCTGGGCGGCTTGGAACCATTCCTTATATACACAGGATCAATTGGAGGATCTGGGCAATTACTCGACCCGGTTGTACCTTTATAATATTTATCCAGAGGATCACTTGCTGCCGTCCGCGCCGAACCACGCAGCGTTCGTGGATTCCTTGCGCGAGTTCAAGACCTACAACATCTCCGTGATGTTTTGTCCGGGATTGGGCATCAACATGACGACCCGTGCAAAAGACTACCAGCGCTTGTTCAACGTGTCGTATTCCTACTTGGATTTTTTGGATGCTTATCCGGAATTCGACCCCCAGCATGGAGGGAACTTTGTTGGAGTGTGCGCGGATATCGAAAGTGCCCAGGAGCTTGTCGTGGTGAATCGTTCCGAGTACGAACAGATTGCGGTCGAATTCGAAACCCTCGTCGATGCTTACCACCAGCGTGGATTGATCTATACCGTCGCGACCGGCGCATATGCCCTTGTTGACGGATTTGACGGCGTTAGAACCGGCGATACCGATCTCGACCAGCTGAAAGGCCTCGTCATCAACGGGGTTACAAACCTTGACGTGATTTTCTGGGAATCGTACAGGGCTACCGACCATTATCGCCCGTCTTACTCCGTGTATTCCGACTGCGCGCAAGCAAACGCCTTCTGGGGACCTGAACGTGGCGGATTCTGGATAGGGATAACCGGAATGGCAAATTACGGTTGCGGGTCAGCAGGCTTGAATGAGCTGATAACGGACTGCCTCGTGTGCAAAAACTTTGGCTTCCGTGAAATCGGCATCTTCATTCTCACCTATTGGGATCCCGCCATCGGGAACGCGAGTCACTGCGGGGAACTCGACGCCTGCATCGAGTTTTTACAGGCATACGGGAATGGCGCGCTGGACACGTTGCAAGAGCGGGTTAACGGGGCGAATCGCACTCAAACCTTCTCGATCCCGTTTACCTACGAGATCTATAGCTATTACAGCCCGTTCTTCCTTGATCTCATCTTGAGCCTGAACTCGTGGCTCGCGTGGGTCGTGATTGGTACCTGGGGCGGATCCTACTTGTTCTATTTCTTAATCGAAAAAAAAAGACCCAGGTAAAATAAGCAAAAACACGTCGATCATCTACCGAAATGCCGATATCCAGGATAAGCAACGATTCTTCAGAACAATCGTGCACGTAATGAACAAGATCGCCAAGCCTACCGATCACGGGATGTTTATATGGCTCGATTAAGTTTAGAAAGATGATGGATCATGGGAAAGATAGAACGCGTTATCTCGATATCCGGGGACAAGGGAAGCATCGAAGTGACGGTGCTATTCGACTCGGGCGCGTCGAAGACGTTTATTCGGAAGGACATTGCTAATTGCGTATGCACTATTAAGGAGCACGAAAAGCCAATAGATATATTCCTCGCGGATGGGAAAACTGCGATCAAGGAAATAGGAATATGCGCCTTGGAAATGAAAATAGAAGGGCACGACATCATCGACGTCGTTCACGTGCTCGATGCCGACAAGAGCGCAGCAATGTACATTGGATGGTCGACAATGCAGCGGTATGGCATCGGTTTGAAATTCGGAAAAACGCCGAAGGAAGACAAGCTTGATTTTTCAAAGTTTGTAGTTGAATTGAATGAGTTAATTTAGCGTTAAAACCCGAATCATGAGCAATCGGCTTATTAATTCGAGAAAGATTCAGCAAGTGCAGGTTTTTCGATTCGTGCAAAGGCTGCGAAATATATGCAGATTATCGCAATAGTTAATTATTTCCTGAAAAAGTACTCGCCGCAGGATCCATAACATGTGATATCTAAAACATAGTACTTTTCAACTGAATCAGGCAGAAAGCGGGAGTAACGAAACTTAAGCAATTTTTTAAACCTTCTACAAAAGGATGAACTGAATATATATTTGTTTATTAGTTGTTAGTTGCACACCTTAGAAAGAGGCGATTTCAAGATGAAAAGAAAGCTAGTTAGAAATAAAATGAATAAATCAATCTTGCGTGAAATTTCGATTGTTTTCTTGATTTCATGTTGGTTTTCAGTGTTCGGAGGCAATCTTGGTTCCATTCAACAAGCTAATCTCCTTCCAGAAGGAGGCTTGATGTTGACCCCGAAAATACAAGAATCTATCTTTGATAATCAGCTTTGGTCTTACACATGGGGAACTTCTGCCACGGAAGCAGGAAGCTCGGTCTGGTTCGATGGAACGTATATTTATACGGTAGGTAATGTCCTTGACCAGTATCAGCTCGTGAAATGGCACACAGACGGAAGCCAGCTTTGGAACAAGTCATGGTCCAGAATGGATGATAACGTGAGAGCAGTCTGGAGCGATGGAACTTACATATACACAGTGGGAGATATTCAAAACCAATTCACGGGCATGATCAACACGTGCATTTACAAGTGGAATGGAACCGGGGTCGAGCAATGGCATAGTAATTTCAATAATAGTAGGCCGAATTATGGATTTGCTATAACCGGTGCAGGAGGTGCAATCTACACCGCGGGATATACATCGACGGTATCGAATCCAGACATCCTCCTCATCAAATGGGATGCAAATGGAGAAGAGGTTTGGAATCGCACATGGGGCAGTGCTATGGGTTATAATGATCAAGGTTTTTCCATTTGGATTGAGGGGACACAAGTCTACGTGGCTGGAGCGACCAAGATCAACTCGGGAGACGACATGGTGCTCGTGAAATGGGATGTTAACGGCGTTTTTCAGTGGAGCCAGACGCGGGTAACCACGAATAACGACAGGGCACAAGGCGTTTGGGGATCTGGTACGGACGTATATACTTGTGGATGGATAACGACCGTCGGCGGTGAGATGGTTGTTCAGAAATGGGATTCTAGCGGTGGTTCCGTCTGGAATCGCACGTGGGGTGGCCCAACAAGCACGGAAATGGGTTATAGTATCATGGGAGATGGGACCAACATTTACACTTGTGGATCCACGAACGGCTTCGGTGCCAATGGCATTGATCTCGTTCAAGTTAAGTGGGACACGAATGGAAACCGGATCTGGTATCAGACGTGGGGCGGTGCCGGTAGTGATATCGGGAGAGGGATTTGGTGCTCTTCAACGACGATTTATATTTGCGGTGAGACGAGCAGTTTTGGGGCTGGAGGTTTGGATATGTTGCTCATCAAATGCGACCCGGATCGAAAACCGATTGTAGATTTTTCACGAGATTTGCCTCCTGCTTATGTAAACGTACCTGTCCAATTCACGTACAACGGGACGGAGGGCGATGGTATCGTGTCATATCAATGGAATTTCGGTGATGGTTCCAGTAACGAAACCATTCGCAATCCGGTCCACACCTTCACCGCTGCGAATGCATTCATCGTGAATTGTTCAGTCGTCGATGCAGATGGCGATGGCGGTAAAAAATCTCGTTCAGTGCTCGTCACGATCGATATCCTTCCATCGCCGGATTTCACTGCGAATATAACCTTCGTCGATCTAGGTTTCTCGGTTGCATTTAACCACCCGGGATCGGATGGAAATGGCCCTGCAACGTTCCAATGGAACTTTGGAGATAGCACAGCAAATGCTACGTTAGAAAACGTTACCCATGCTTATAGCTTGCCCGGTAATTACACGGTGATATTAACAGTAACCGATGTCGATGGAGACATGGAAACGATGATTAAACCGGGTTTTATCTATGTCAATTCGACGCCTATTGCCGATTTTATTGCGGATATAATAACCACGTCCCCAGGCAATCTTGTTCAATTTACATTCACGGGCACGCTAGGTAATGCACCTGATACCTTCCAATGGGATTTCGGCGACGGCACGGCGAACGTGACAGTCTCGAATCCTTCTCACCAGTATGCTGTTGCAGGCAATTACACGGTGATACTCACCATCACCGACCTTGATGGAGAGGAATCGACCAGGAAGCGGCAAAATTACATTTACATCGATATCCTTCCTGAAGCTAGTATTAACGCGAATGCTACGGCGATCTATCTAAACGAGTGGGTGTTATTCACGTTCAACGGAACGGCGGGAAATTTACCTATCACGTGCAGGTGGGATTTCGATGATGGAACATCCTATGCTTACGGGCAGAATATAACACACCAATTTACTCGCGCGGATCGATTTGAGGTGGTTCTTTTGGTAACGGATGCCGATGGAGACACCAGTTCTGATTCCTTATTTATCGATGTTACTGTTCCGACTATAAGCCCGGGTATTCCTGGTTATTCAATCCCCTTCTTAATGATAACCACTTTTGTGGCGATTATATGGTTCGCTTCTGGCGGTGCACGAAAGAAATCTTTCAGATGATGGTAAGAATATGATTTTTTTTCTATATTTTTTTGATATTTCATTCCCGAAAAGTAGAAAGAAAGAGGGGTATGCTGTAAGCATTCACCGTTTCTTAGTATAAGACCCCTTTATTTCGAGTGGAAGATCCTGCTTGCTGGATTAAAAGTCGAATGTTGAGGATCCTCTTAGCTGCTCACGGTAATAAGTTCCCGGGAAATATAAATCTATAAAAATAAAAAATCAGAGACTTAATGGGCATTCTTAATTTTGGCATTAACCATCTTTTTTCAACCAGACCCAGCACTTCTAATTTTGCTTTGTTCCACTCGAAACGGAGGAGTGCCCATCACCATCGTGGCCTGAAGGATCCATTTTCTTGAATCATCCCGACGGTTCCGTTTAGCCACGCGAGAGGTTCCCAGGAACTTGCATTGCACGGTCAAGTTCAGGGAACAAGCTTCTTATGATTCGAGAAATTGATGACGGTCACCACCACGGGTTGCTACCGTCTTGCCCGTGAAAGTGCCGTGAGAACGGAAGGGGAACCCGACAAAATAACCTTATTGATTGAACAATGCCCCCTTCCGTCGTTTTTGTCGATGATGGGATCTGAAGCGATAGTTGGCATTTTGCACGGCCTTCGACAGAAATTATTCGAGTCGTAAGCTCTCTCCACGGGGAGGTGAATTTCTGAACATCGCCGACACATATACCCCAACATAGTTGCACAAAAATATAGTCCGACAAATTAATAAAAAACTTTAAATGCGCATACGCGGAAAAACTACAAGAAGACACACGATTTTGCAGCCAATTCGGAACAAAAATCGTGGCCTTCCACACACGCGCGAGGCATTTTCTCATGGAGTCTAATTCACTCAATTTGTCATCCGAAAAAGATGACATGAAATTAAAGTCGATATCCCCCATCGAAGAGAAATTATTGGTCGTTTTGAAAGAAGGCCCGCTCACGAGGGATCAACTCGTGAAAAAACTGGCGGTACCACGCACGACGATTTATGACGGCCTGAAAAAACTCATCGTCCGGAACGAAGTCAAGAAATACCCGCTTTTTGCGACTGAGCGGTCCCGCGGTCGTCCACAGGTGCTGTTCACGATCTTGGACGATAAGAAGTAACCGGATCCAGGGAGGGCTTCCTGGTCCATCTCTCTTTTTTTACTTCCTAATGCGCTGATTGCGTGGTGCCCGGGAACACGTTTTTCTGGAGATACTTGCGTTCATTTTTCTCAGTCCCGTGTTCTTATATAACTTGCAAGACGGTGTGCCGTTTTATCCTTTCATCTCAAAATCGCGCGAGATACCCGCCAATAGTTGTGGTTCACCTAATCTCGGAAGGTTTGAGCATACAGGCAGAGAATGCCTTCGATGACGAGGTTTTAGAATGCCTAAAGGAGCACTTCCTCTTCGAGTTAGCCAGATCGGCACACGAGACAACGTTATAAGACGTGCTATTGGCAATCGTGCATCCGAAACGTTTGGGGAGGTCATTGCGGTCTATTATGCTTTCGCAGTTAACCATTTTACATCCTTCGCTCTATTTTACCCGATCCCGGGCGGTCAATGTACCACGGCGTGGCACTTCCCGGGAGTTTTTATTGCCAGAGTTTCTTATGATGATCGAACTTCGATGCCTACATTCTTTGACCATGATGAGTAAAAAACAACATCTATTTATTCGTGGCACGCGTCGATTTCTACGAAGATTTATGAATATATCGCGACATAGCAAGCAGCAGAAATCGTCCCCCGCTATGACGATCGATGATAAAAAAAAAGTTTTGACATGTTCAAAATGCCACTCGATTATCACAGAGGGTGAATGGTACGATAAGAATCTCGTGACTGGCGAAATCACGTGTCATAATTGTGCAGGTTCCTTAACTATCAAGGATGGTAGTTTCATGTCAGTTGAAAAATAATAACCAGCAGGTGATTCTCGTCTCATTTTCTTTTCGGCGCATAATGAATAACGATTTTTCGCTGCCGTTCAAAACCGGAGAACCAGCTTTTGATAAATTGAACGTATCTAAAACCTTGGAAGAATATGGTAAGGACGATACTGGCACTGGAGGCCGGTATATCACATACTTGTTCATTAAAAACCAGGATAATGGTAATAGCGAATTGTTGGGTTTATTTCGGTATAGAAAGGTAAAAGAAGACGAGTTCTTGGAAGAAATCAGAAAAACGGGAGTCACCGACGACCGTATTGCAACTCTCAAGCGCGAGATTGTTGAAAACTATGCTCTTGTTGTTTATTTAAGTCGTATCGGTGTCCCAGAACATTTGAAGCTGGAAGGTATTGGTACGGTAATCGCAAGCTTCTTTGAATTTTTATTAAAGCGAGATCGGCATAACGTCGTTATTTTTTTTAAGATTATTAAGGGCGTGGAAGGATTCCTAACTGGACCATATATCACCATCGGTACAGGGCACGATCCCTTGTGGGGAGAATACCTTATGAAATATCGGGCGATGTTCCGTTGGCAACACAACGGGGAATGATTAAATCATTCAAGGTAGAACCAGGATCGTGTATCCCTCGCTCCATGCTCCTTGATCCCGGTTCGCAACGTGTCTTGTCCTGGCACTTCCCAGGAGTTTTTATTGCCAAAGTATCTTAAGAGGGTTGAACCCGTGTTTATCCATCCTTTGACCGTGATAATTCATGATCAGCACCAGCGACGACAACAAGAACGCGATCATCTGGATCCTCGTGTTGATCATCATCGTGCTTCTTGTCGTGTCATTTATCAATCCCGCTTTTTATTTCGATGATATCGTGTATTACGGCATTATAATCTTTGACGTGGTGCTGCTCGTCACCTGCGCGAGCGGGAAAGACTTGCGGGATATCTTCAACTTTCCGGCCAGCGAAAGGAGAATCCGGAGAAGCATGCCGCGCCCCCATTCAGCTCGGCCCGAGACTAGCCGGTCCATGCTGGTGCTGGGCAAGAATGGTTCCGAATCGAGCGTGGAAAATACCGTTTTCCATCCCCCGTTCGATGAGCTGTTCAAGGACCAGGCGACGATCAAGACAATGTTCTCGCAATTCATCGACTGGGTCGCCGTCCAGCGTGCCTTGAAGCGCTGGGTCGACAGCATCCTGGTCCGCGCCCAAGCACTTGCCGACGAGCGCCGCGACGCGTGGGCGAAGTGGGAAGCGTGGCAGCAATTCGAGCACGATGGGTTCCTGGACCCCCGGGATCTCCCTGCCTGGTACGTGAAGAAGGTGCAAGAGGCCACGCGGCTGGAAGCGGAATCCCGGGAAAAGGAGGCATCGCAGCCCGTGTGCCCGCATTGCGGCGCTTCGGGCGCCAATGTCGTGCCGCTGTCAGTCTCATCGTCCGGCAATGTCAAGAAGGAGTATTCTTGTAAAAGCTGCGGCATGGTCTTCTAGAGTTCATTTGATTGATTTACCTTGTGATAAATTATGAAAACAAGAATGCCCCGTATGGTATGGCCAGCAATAGGCTGTCTTATGCTCCTCTCTGTCGTAATTATGTTCACCGGAGACATCACGAAGCAAGTCAATCCACCCGATTTTCCCGGTGTTGAACCCGGGAACAAGGTTGCACGACCCTCGCAATCAGGAAACCTTTCTTGGTATCGCGAAGTAGAGACAAATCGATATGCTCGCTTTTTCGTGTATACCGCGAGCGACGCGATTTACACGCTCGGGTCGACATCCAGTTTTCTGTTGATAAAATGGGACCTGCAGGGCAACGAGATCTGGCGTAGAACATCGATCAACTTGCCCCTGGGCATAACCTCGAGCTTTGAATCGTTGTGGGGCAGCGATGGCATGATCTACATTTGCGGGTACCTCGGTTCGCAGACGCTCGCGAACAATTCTTTCCTTGCCGCGTTCGATGCAAGCGGGAATTTCACGTGGGCGTCGACGTGGAATGCTGATACCCTTGGCTGGCCCCATGATCTCTGGTGCGACAACACGGGTATCTACACGGTTTGCAAGACCCTCGCCGAGACTATCACTTTATGTGACGCCGCGGTCTTGAAATGGGATCTCGCAGGCCATCTGGTATGGAGCCGGGTTTCGGGAGACCCCGGATACGACTCCGGTGAATCTATCTGGGGAGATGGATCGTCGATCTACGTTCTCGGCAGCACGGATAACCAGACACAGTCTATCGCATTTTCCTTTATCTCCAAGTATAATAGCACCGGCGGCCTTCTCTGGCGAAAAACATGTGCCGGTACCGCGTGGACGTTTGCGAAAGGGATCTTTGGCACGACATCCGGGATTTTTAGCTGCAGTTTTTCAAGCTCTTCCGATACCCAGACCTTGATGAAGTGGACGGTCAACGGCGACCCGGTCTGGAGCCGAACGACTTCCTCGAGGTACAGCGCGTCCATTTGGGGCGATGCTAATTCCATTTACCTGTGTGGGTCGATAACGAGCAATGCTGGAGATGTTTTTGTCGCAAAGTACGATGCGAGTGGTGTCGAGATCTGGCAGCGAACATGGGGAAGCAGGGACGAAGATATGGGAGGCTCGATTTGCGGCAACAACGATGCCGTCTACACGGGCGGTTACGTGGCTTCGCCATTCGCATACCGGACGAATGCCTTGCTCATCCGGTGGTCATATGATGGTATCGCGGCGCCATACATCGGATTCGAGCCGGAATTCATTCCCTATGCCTTCTTGTTCGGGAACCTCGGGTTCATCGTTTACCTGGGCTTAGCATTGCACTTGAAAGCGACCAACGAGAAATATCGGCGCGTGCAGCTTGGTAAGCTCGCCTTCGGTGCAGGCCTCGTGGCGCTGACGGATTCCATTATGAGCATCGTGACAAATATGGCGTTCCAAGTTTTCTCGCTCGTCACCATTCTTGTTACATTCTCGGCAGCGGTTTTCCTTAGCATCACGGCGATGGTGCTTGCGGGGAAAAGTGGCAAGAGCCAAGAACGAGAAGGGCTGGGGAGCGCGGGCGGTTGCATGGGACTCCTCGCGTTGATTCCCGCGGGTATCGTGTTCTTTTTTGCCATCATTGGCTTCTCCTGAAAGGCACACTACCGCGGCTTGCACGCGAACCACTCACCTTTTTCCCGGGTGAACTATCCTAGGTCTACGTCCATTCCATTCAATTAACTTATTGGAATGAACGTCTTAGGATTTACGAATATGCATTTCAAAAATCAAAGAAACGACCTTTTATGAAAACGCATCAAAAAATCATTTCGAGAATTTTACTAAGCCTTTTTATCCTATCGTTCGTGGGATTCAAGATTCCCAAGGTATCGGGATATGTCGGGGCGACTGGCGCTCCCATCGGTCTAATATGGCCTCCTGAAATTCCCATCATCCTGGGGAACGAAGCTGGATCTCATGCCTCTCGAGTTGATCGAGATGATGAATGACCGGACGAAGGCGGTCGTCGACACGCTGGGATTAAAAGGCTATTTCCCGACATCATCGAAGACTAATACCAACGTGGACGAGATGTTCGCCGCTCTCCTTGGATCAATCCTTGAACGAGCAAAACGTGAGAAGCAGGTTGCTGCCTCGTCGCACGCGTGATGCCACAGAGAACTCATTCTAAGGGTTATGGTGCTGATGATAATTATAGTGATCACCCCTGGATCTGCTTTCTCAGTTAATCATCACTGGATCCCGACCGGTACTCGTGCAATGAACGAATATGAAAATTTTGCTAAAGAATTATGGAAGTTTCGCCATGTATAGCCTTTTTTTAAAGAATTTCAAGATCTTTTCATTTATTATGAAAATATGCCGATTGTGAAGATTTCCTGGTATGGATGGTTCCCAGGCAAACATCGGGCGAAAGTTTTATATATTATTATGTTCGATATATCTTTATACAACGAATTTGTATATCTGCACATATCGATAATCCATAAAAAAGGAATTCCGATGACCATCCAAAAATTCATCTTCAAAATCGTGGTCGGTGGCGCAGGTGCTGTTGGAAAAACGACGCTTCTGCACCTGTATTTGCACAATGTGTTCTTGCCCAGCTCGACCATGACAATCGGCATCGCATTTCACTCGAAAGAAATCGTGACCGACGATAGCAACGTGAAATTGGCGATCTGGGACCTGGGCGGTCAAGAACGGTTCCGTTTTATGCAGCCATCGTACTGCCAGGGCGCCAAGGCCGGCATCGTGTTTTTCGACATGTCACGGTTCGACACGATCTCGCAGGTAAAGGATTGGGTGGACATGTTCCGGATAAACGCGCATCCTGGCATTCCCATCATCCTAGGCGGAACGAAGCTGGATCTCTTGCCTCCAGACTTAATCGAGACGGTGAATGATCGAGCGCAGGAAATCGCCGAGAAGCTAGGATTGGCTGGCTATTTTCCGACATCATCGAAGACCAATATCAACGTGGACGAGCTGTTCGCCACTCTCCTCGAATCTATCCTTGAACGAGTAAAACACGAGAACTTTGTTACTATCGCATCGCACGCGTGATGGATTGCACGGATCGATCTTGCACCTTCGATATTGGTGACACGCTTGTCTCCATCGCTCTTTTTTCCCTTGAATCTTTCCTTGAGGGACTTAAGTTCGCTGCATTTCCACATCTGCAGAAAGGCATATAAACTGGATAGAAATTTTAAGAATAACGCGGCTGAGAATCAACTAGGAGGGAACCTTGCTCGAACTATCCTATCAAGGATAACCTTCCTTTCGCGCAGTTCACGACGAGCACGCATTTACCATGACAATATCAAGATATATATTTAAATTAGTGATCGGTGGCGCTGGCGGCGTTGGAAAGACGACGATGCTGCACCGGTACTTGCACAACGCGTTTATGCCCAGATCGACCATGACAATCGGCGTGGCATTTCATTCGCACGAGATTTTGCGCAACGGTGCTAAGATCAACCTGTCGCTATGGGATCTCGGTGGCCAGGAGCGGTTCCGCTTCATGCAGCCGTCGTATGTTGCCGGTGCCAAGGCTGGTATTCTCTTCTTCGACATGTCCCGCCTCGACACGATAACGCAGGTCAAGGAATGGGCTGACATGTTCCGCCTCCAGGCAGCTCCCGAAATCCCTATCATACTCGCCGGGGGGAAGATGGACCTTGTCCATCCAGATATGCTCGACGAGGTGAACAATTATGCAAAATCGGTTGTCACGAAACTCGGGTTGTCATGTTATATGCCGACCTCATCCAAGACCGGCACGAACATTAGCGAGATGTTCAACCACATCGTCGACGTGCTCGTCTCGCAGATTAACCAGGTAAAGGCCGTCGCCGCGGCATCGATCGATTAAACCAAGCAAGGATTCTCATTTTTCCTCCCGCTCACTTTCGAGCCACTTAACCTGATTTTACCTTTTTTAAGTTGAAAGACAAAAAATGCTTCATCACTAATCAATTTCTAAAATAGGAAGTATTGTATCATGCCAGGATTTGCACATATTTGCATAACGATCGGTCTTTCGGTGTTTCTATTCAAGATCACCCACGGAAAGTTTTCCATTAAACACTCGATTATCTTCGTCGTGAATTGCATGGTCGGGCCGGACATATTCGGCTTTCTGGACTACCTGGATCCCCTCTACTTGTTTCTGCACGGGTATGGTTGGTTTGTCGCGGCAATTCCACTCACGCTCTTCTGGATGGTGTTCGCGCAGTATCATTTGCAGTGGAAGCCGTTCAAGGCTTGGAAGGCTGACGCGACCAAGGAACCGATCATCACGATCCCTGAAATTTTCTGCCTGGTCTCCGCCGGTGGTATTTTCCACATGTTCATCGACATCATCGGCCACCCGTCATACATTTGGTTGAATGGCGTGCCCAACGTGCCATGGGGTGTCACGTGGTTTGGCGACGGCAATTATTTCTCGATTCAAGATATATGGGCGACGGGCTTGTTCCCATGCGGCAACACGTTTCATTTCCCCGAGTACCTGCCTGTCTTGATCTCTGCTCTCGGCGGCGCGTTGTTGCTCATCATGTTCGTCATGCAAAGGAGCAAGAAAGCATTTTACCTGTCATCGTTCTTGATCATTATCGGGTATTTCACGCCGCTGGCGATATCGTGGTTCATTCCCAACTCGGGCTTCAACATCAACCAGCCCGGCATCGTGAATTACTACGGCAACCCAACTGGTTGGGTTCGCTTCATGTTCCATCTCACGGGCGGTGAATCGGATCTCGGCACCATGATCTTTTTCGGGCTGTTCTTGTTCGTACCATTGATTCTCCTCTATTACGGCTATGTCGGCCTTCCACGCGTCCCGAAAAAAGGCTACAGGGCAATTGTCGAAAAAATCGAGAAGGAGGAAAAGCAGCACACCGATGAAAAGATACTAGAATTGCTGAAGGCAGAACAATTGCAGAAGGAACAGAAGCAGCGCGATGCGGAAAAGTTCCAATCAATACTGAAATCCCCGGGCACGCCATGAAAGCCCTGGATTCCGAGCAAGTAAATCAACTCTCTCTTTTTTTTGGTGCAACACTGTCGTGATATTGTATGGGTCAAAGAGGATATGCACGCGTGAATTCGAAGATGCAGCGAACCTGGGCCTTGGCTTTGGTCGTTTCGGGCGTAGTCTTGCTCATCGGCATCTTCCAGTTTGCTTATATCATCAATCAATTTCAAGTCTCGCCGAAGTACCGGCCGTTCACGGCGCTGTTTTGGATGCTGGCCATAGCCGTGTGTTGCTCGTTCGCCGCCGGCGGCGCCTATTGCCTCGTGATTGACCTCGGGAAAAAGCCGGTAAAAGGCTTATCGCTCGCCATTTCAAGATTCCTCGCAGTCACCAGCGTGGTCTTGATGGTCCTTGGCATCGCGGGGATCGTGGGCGGGGTTTACGCGCTGGCGAGTTTCTCCGTGCTGATGGCCGGCGATTTCGTCACCATGGTAATTATTGCCGGGGCCACGATTATTTCCTTGTGCGTGCTGCTCATCACCGGCGGGCTTGCGGCCTGCGTCGCCTGGAAGAAGCGAAAGGAAGTGACCGTGCTTGGACGTTCCATGGGCATCATCGGCATCACGCTGTTCGCGTCACTCGCCATCGCTGGTCCAATCGTCGCGTTCATTCCACCCGCGACATGTAAAGATTTTCCAGCGGACTTGCCATACAAGGTGGATATGTTTGCCCAAAACACGAGCGGGTACAACACGTACAAGATTCCCGCCTTGCTCGTCACCCCGAACGGCACGATCCTCGCGTTTTGCGAGGGTCGCGTGGACAACAATGGTGATTTTGACGACATTGACATGATGCTGCGAAAAAGCTACGATAACGGCACGACGTGGACGTCGCAAGTGGCGCTCATCGATGACGGGACCTATACCATCGGCAACC
Source organism: Candidatus Sigynarchaeota archaeon (assembly GCA_030587525.1). Taxonomy (GTDB): domain Archaea; phylum Asgardarchaeota; class Lokiarchaeia; order Sigyniarchaeales; family Sigyniarchaeaceae; genus Sigyniarchaeum; species Sigyniarchaeum tengchongense. The sequence continues at coordinate 26,598 of JAUQYW010000615.1, forward strand.
CGTGCCCGGTCGTCGATGCGGACACGGGCACCATTTTCTTGCTGTACTGCCGCGAGAATGACCTCGTGTTCATCATCAACAGCACGGATAATGGCGAGACATGGTCGAATCCCTTCGAGATCACGTCCCAGGTGAAGCTCCCGGGTTGGAAGTGGTACGCGACAGGACCCACGCATGGCATCCAGATACGAGCGACGAGGCGTATCGTCATACCCTGCGATCATATCGTTAATTATGAATTTTTTTCGCACGTGATCTATAGTGACGACCACGGGCTGACCTGGAGCATTGGCGGGAGCGTTCCAGGTGGCGATGAAAGTACCATCGTGGAAACCGAGAACGGAAGCTTGTACATCAATATGCGATCGGAACGACCCCGGCGATTGTATGCGTGGAGCCACGATGGCGGATTGACATGGTCGGAACCGCGATATGACGAGACGCTCGTCGAACCGGTGTGCCAGGGTAACTTGTTGCGATACACCAACTTGAACTCGTTTTTCACGAGCCGCGTGCTGTTCTCGAATCCGCACAGCACGTACCGGGAAAATATGACCGTGAAGATCAGTTATGACGAATGCAACACGTGGGTCGTCGGCAAGGTGCTCTATCCCGGGCTTGCGAGCTATTCGGACCTCGCGTCGACGCCCTGGGGCGAGTATATCTTCTGCTTGTTCGAGGTCGGCTGCAATTTTTACGCAGAAAAGATCGTGTTCGCGCGGTTCACGCTGGACTGGCTCACGAACGGGACGGATGCACTCGATCCCAGGCCGTGAACCGCGTCAAGATTCGACCATCTTGCTCGCGATGGCTTGCTTGTCCTGGTCGCTCGCGTTCAGCGCGACGAGTATATCCGCGACCTCATCCGCCGTCAGCTTGAACAGCTTGAAAACGAGCGCGTCGATGTCGTATTGGAGCTTGGCCATCTCCTCGTTATGTGCAGAGGTTTCCTCGATGCCTTCATCGCCATCTCCAACGTGAGCTGCCATTTCACCGAGTTTCCTGACCCGTAATTCGATGCTTTGCTCGCTATACGCATCGGGAAGGGGCACGCGGATTCTTGCAACAGGCCCGGAGTAAAACTCGTAGATCCCGCCCATTTTCTTCCCGTATGTCGTGAAATACCACCCAGCCGCTCGAGAGTTGAGGACCCCCGTGATGTAGTTGATTCCCGGGGTCGGTTTCCTTGGCACGAAAATCGTTACATCGTAGCTGCAATACGACTTGCCCGTGTCAATGGATGCTCGGATCCCGGGAGCCTTGTACGGGAGGACGATTTTCCCGGGAACCTCGAGATTTTTCACGTTCCGCGGCCGGCGCCATAAGTACCACGGCACGGTGATGCGGCCATTGTCCCGGGCTTCTAAATCCTGCTTGAAGTGCGATAGAAAGGCAAACGTCCCTGGAAATCGCGCTCTGAAAGTCGCCTCGTCGATGTCCGGTGGTATATAGATGCACCATTGCTGCTGCTCGTGGTGATACACGCGGATGTCGCCATTCTTGAGCCACGGGTGCACGGTAGCGGGCTCTAGCGGGTATTTTTGGTCGTCGATGATGCCAAAAAACGAGCCTTTTTCATTGATGACGTGCTTGACGAACGCCTCGTCAAACCCCGTTTCGGCTCCGCCCAGGCATTCGCCGAGCGTACCGAGCTCGGGCCATCGCTCGAGTTTTGCCTTGATCGCGAGTTGTTTCCCCTCGATCAAGGACCAGCCGTCGTCGACGAGTGAGTCTTGCCGGATCCGTCTCGCAAGTGCGTGCTCGATCAAGGTGTCAAGGTCATCGTTCATCCCCGTAGTGCCCGGGATGTAACGGTACACGAATTCGTTTCCCGGGTTTGGTGTACCTTTCCTGAAGAAATACAAGAGCGGGTGGATGCCGATGCCACCGAACATGTCGCAATCGTTCATGTCGTCGATTTCAACGATCTCGTCCTTGACGAGCAGCCTGCGTAGGTTCACGGCATGGGACGCTTGCATAAAATACCGGGACGAGATTTGACCGCTCATCCCACCAGGTTTTAACAATAAACCGTGCAACTCGAAGAAATAATAGGATAAATCCGCTTGACCATTAAATGCTTGATAAATTTTTTCGAGGAAACTCCGGTCGATGCGATCCAGGTATTTCTTGTAATTCACATATGGGGGGTTGCCGATGACCGCGTTGAATCCACGATCCCTTGGGGCGCGCAAGATTCCATTCGGGAAGAAAAACACGTGGGGGAACGCGACGACCGGGTTCAAAGGTTTCACATCCTGGTGGGACGGGAAAAGTGGTCCAATATTACCGTCCTCGATATATTCTTTTCCTTTGCTCAAGGCGAGTTCTTCAAGATTTCTTTGTGCACGAAGTATCGAATAAAGACGATTTCCTAGCCTCAATTCATTAAATGTTTCTTCCCTTCCGGTGACGATTTCCTTGACCAACTCGCGAAACTGCCGCTGCTCGACCAATCGTTCGGTCCACTCGATGCCAGGATTGACCAGCGCGTTGCCCTCGCGCAGGCTAGAACGGAGGCATTGTGCATACATCTCGATGGTTCTCTGATTGGGCGGGTTCATCAAGCTACAAGCCTCGAAGCAGAGGTTCATCCTCGCGATCTCGATGGCCGCCACGTCCTCGTCGATTCCATGAACCTGGAGCAAAAGTAAACTCATCATAGCCATCGTGGTATCAGTTCTCTGGGTTCCAATATGCTTCACGAGTTCCAGGTATTTGCTCCATATGAACCGCAGTGCCTCGATGAGGAATGGTCCCGTGCCACATGCGGGATCCAGAACCTTGAACTCGCAAAATTCCTGGATGATGCGCTCGGAAGGACCACTTCCTTTAAACGCCGCTGCATCTCCTATGATCTTATCAAGCGGTTTTCTCATCGTGCGCTGCACGATATATTTGCAGATGGGGCGTGGTGTGTAGATGATGCCTTTCTTGGCCTTGTCCGTCGCCATGTACCGTTCATAATAAAGTCCAGGAATGTCGAGGTCCGCGGCGAGCGAGATCGTGGCTGTCATATCGACGAGGTGTTTTTTTTCAAGGATAGAACCAGATTCAGCATTTCCCCAGATGATCTTGAACAAGATATCACGGAAATGCCTCACGTTTTTTTCCGCCGGGTCAAGCACTTTCACCACGGCAGCTGGCTCGCAGCACGGGAACAAATGACCAAGCGAACAAAAGACGAGCAATCGCTCGTCGAGACATTCGATGAAGTCTTCAATCAATCGCGGATCTGTCTCGGGAGCCACGATCGGGTCTACTTCCAAGCATGACTTGAGATCGTCCTCCTCCCCCGCGTGCTTGCGACTGGCCAATTCCACGAGCAGCATCTTGAAGACGAGCTCGACGATAATCGCTCGTTTTTCGGCATCGCTGCACGTGAACTGCACCGTGGCGAGCTCGGCGTGCCACGCGTCTATGTTTCTCAAGAATCGAGCCCGATCGAGCCCGATCGAGCCCTTGCCGTCTGGTACATCGCTCACGAGATCTTATCTCGCTCGCGAGTTAAGATGGTTGCCTACCACTCTTGTGATAAACTCGATGATGCCTGGAATACCGAATTATCCACAGTATTCTTGAATATCATCTGTTCAAGTTTTTTTAAGTCTATTTGATATATATTTCCCCTAGAAATATGTACTGGTAAATAAAGAAAGAATGTGCTCCATATCTATGGCGAAAATCTTTATATAAATTTTAACCTTGTTTCAAACAACCTTATTGGCACCAAGAAGCCAATAATGGCAAATTTGATCCAAAAAAAGCAAAGAAACAAGAAGGTATTGATCATGGAAAATAAAGGTAAATTTATGGCAATTGCCATCACACTCGCAGCGGGTACGTTCCTTGGTGGTCTGCTGGCTGGTTATGGCCTCCTTGGAACCTCGAACGGCAATCCTGGAATCCAGAATTACACGTTAAGATTGTCTGGTTCCACGACCGTCTTTCCGATAGCCACGCATGCAGCGACCGTGTTCATGGACATGTACTCTAATTATGACGTGCAAGTTGCCGCTGGAGGCTCGACCGTAGGTATTACAGACGTTGGAACAGGCACAGTTGATATTGGAATGTCATCACGCGAGGTCAAAGCCTCGGAATTGGTAACTTATCCTAACCTGAACGTGACCGCGATCTCCAAGGATGGTGTCGCTATCGTTGTCAACACGGCTTTGTCTGGCGTAGTGAACATCACCATCGAAAACATCAAGAAGATCTATAATGGCACCATCACAAACTGGGCAACGCTCGGTGGCCCGAGCCATGCAATCAACATCTATAATCGTGAGAGCGGCTCCGGAACCCGTTCGACCTTCGAAGACCTCGTGATGAAATATGGCACATCCACGATAACATATGTTGGCGGGATCATCGAGGTGTCGGGTAGTGCTCTTATGAACTCTTCCATCGCAGGAGATCAATATGGAATCGGATACATTGGCGTTGGATTCTTAGGGCCGTCAATCAAAGCCTTAAATGTCGCCGCGAATCCATCATCTGCTAATGTCTCTTGCACGGTTGCAAATATCAAGGCTTTATCATATCCGCTTTCCCGAATGTTGTACATGATCACGAACGGATCTATGTCCATGCAAGAACTTGCATTCATCAATTTCATGACGGGTCCTATTGGTCAACAAATCGTTGCGGAAGAAGGGTTTGTTCCATTGGTATAATCGACCCTTAATTTTTTATCTATTCCTATATAGAATATATATCTTCCCTTTTTTTCTATAGGTGCACATACTCGAACATAATAAATGTCGAGATGGTTTAAGAAAGCACCTAAATAATCAATCCTATAGTAGATCACTTGAACATGCTGATTATTTTTAGGCGAACATTGCTTGACGTTGTTGTCTCCATCGTTTTTATCTTTGCGGATGCGGTTAAAGAGATCGGACAAAAAAGAACTTGTAAAGCAAGCCGTGTTGCTTGCCGCGGCGTTTTTTGCGATCGCCGTTGTGTTTCTCATCATCGGTTTCTTGATACGGCAAGCATTCCCGCTCTATCAATCCGTGAGCATGGCGGATTTTTTCTTCGGAACTGTTTGGCAACCGAATGATGATCCGGGACGGTTTGGCGCTGCACCAATCATCATAGGTACAATTTATGTTACCCTCGGAGCGATGGTCATTGCATTACCTTTGGGTCTTGGATGTGCCATTTTCATCGCGTTCATTGCCCCGAAAAAGATCCGCGTCTTTATGAAATCGACTGTCGAATTGCTTGCCGGGGTTCCATCCGTGATTTTTGGATTTTTCGGCTTGCAAATCATATTGCCGTGGATCAGGACGACATTTGACACTCCCGGTCCAAGTTGGTTTGCGGCATCCTTCCTGGTGGGCATCATCTCCTTACCAACTGTGGTGAGCGTGACGGAGGATGCATTAACCGCTGTTAGCCGGGATTTATGGGAAGCTTCGATGGGCGTTGGAGCGACAAAATGGGAGACGATTTCCAAGGTAATTATACCTTCTTCAATTTCGGGAATCAGTGCTGCGGTTATGCTCGGCGTGGGACGTGCGATGGGAGAGACTATGGCTGTCATGATGGTCGCTGGTAATAGTAAAAACATCCCGTTTGCGTTCCTCGACTTATTCCGGCCTATAAGCACAATTACGGGAACTCTTGGCCTTGAAATAGGAGAAGCTGCCCTCGGTTCAGCTCACATGTATGCACTTTATGGATTAGCACTGTTATTATTGGTGATTTCTCTTGTCGTAAACACGACCTCCAACTACATAACGTCAAGGTTAAAAAAGCGGATGCAAGGGGAGTTTATCATTAATAAGCGAGGCGAAAAAGTTCGAAAGGTAATAACAAGAACTTTAGTTATCCTGGTGTTGTTTTTTATTCTGGATTTCATTGCCGTGAATGCTGGAATTCTCGTGGCAGTTCTCATTTCAATTTCTGGTTTTGGAATATGGTTATTGACACGATTTCTCTCACGGCGAGTGATCCAGCATACCGCCTTCACGATCATATCCCTGGCTGCCCTGTGCGTGCTTTTTGTTCTTGGCTATATATTATATGATATCATTAGTAAGGGAGCACCGGTGGCAACGTTCCAGTTTATATCGACGGGTCCCATCAATGGAGGTCGTGAAGGTGGTGTTTTCCCGGCAATCATCGGTACCTTGTATCTTGTACTCGGCGCGTTGATTTTCGCGGTCCCTATAGGGATTTGTGCTGCGATCTATCTCAATGAATACGCTCGCGATAATCTCATTAAAAAAATCATACGCATTGGCATAGATAACTTGAATGGGATGCCCTCGATCATATTTGGATTATTCGGGTATACCCTCCTCGTTATCACCTTGGGCTTTGGGAGATCTATGATCGCCGGGCAAATCACGTTGAGTCTCATGATTTTACCAACCATTATTCGCACGACTGAGGAATCGCTAAAAACCGTTCCGAAATCCTTGCGAGAAGCGAGCTTGGCGCTAGGTGCAACGAAATGGCAGACAATTCAGAAAGTCGTGCTCCCCGCTTCCGTCCCGGGAACGATGACAGGCATCATCATTAGCATTGGCAGGGCGGCAGGCGAGACAGCACCGATTTTATTCACGGCATGCGTGATCTCGTCGAGATTCTTGCCAGATTCCGTGTTCGATCCCGTGATGGCATTACCATTCCAAATCTACGTGCTTACCCGGGAATTTCCTAACGCGGTTACCCAAGCGTATGGTGTCGCATTCGTTTTACTCGTCTTCGTATTGGTTATGTATAGCATTGCGATCATCACTAGAACCTATTATCGAAACAAGATCAAGTTGTGAGACTTCGATGAAACAAGAAAGCCTAGATTTCAAAGTTAAAAATCACGTTCCGATTGCCTGTGACACAACGGTGCAAAAGAATGGCGAGATTCTAAAGGTTGAGAATTTAAACTTGTGGTTCGGCGACCACCACGTTTTAAAAAACATCAATTTGAGCATCAAGAAGAATGCTATAACTGCGGTTATTGGGCCGAGCGGTTGTGGGAAAAGTACTTTGCTCAGGAGCTTGAACTTGATGAACGGGCTCTATGATAATTGCAAGATAACCGGGAAGGTTTTATTCAAGGGAAACAATATTTTTGACGCATTTGGGGACGTCTACAACATTCGAAAATGCATCGGGATGGTCTTCCAGAAACCAAACCCGTTCCCTAAAACAATCTATGATAATATTGCGTATGGACCGAACATTCATCGAATGCATGACAAGAGCGAATCGATGGATAGCATGGTCGAGCGAATTCTCAAGTCCGTTGCTCTTTGGGAAGAGGTGAAGGACAGGCTAAAAAATTCGGCGATGACATTGTCTGGTGGCCAGCAACAACGGCTTTGCATAGGCCGGGCACTCGCCATCCAGCCTGAAGTAATCCTCATGGATGAGCCGTGTTCTGCACTCGATCCCGTGGCGACTACCAAGATCGAGGATCTTATCTCCACATTGAAGAAAGACTATACCGTGGTGATCGTGACTCATAACATGCAACAAGCCGCCCGCGTGAGCGATTACACGGCTTTTATGTACCTTGGCGAGCTAATCGAGTTCGGTGAGACCAGGCAAATTTTCGAGGCTCCCAAGAATCGCATGACCGAGAATTACATCACAGGGCGGTTTGGTTAAAAAAATCAAGGAGAGACGCAAGATCATGACAAAAAAATTCCATGATGAATTGGCACTACTCAAGGCACAAGTACTCGATATGGGTTCCT
>JAUQYW010000229.1 GCA_030587525.1 Candidatus Sigynarchaeota archaeon
TTGCCATGACCTTCTGCGTGCCCGTAAAGAGTGCTCGATCCTCCGGTGAAGTCAGATCCACCTTGATGAGCTTGGAACCCTGGAGCAACTGCATTATCAAGCCTGCCGTCACGATTGGACCGATGCCGAGTTCGGTCAAAGAGCCACGGTTGCTCGCCAGGATTACACGCAACCAGAAAAACGGGTCTGTTCCACCTTCCGTGCTCACTCCAAATATCGGGATCACGGACATGAAGAGGTAAATGATCAAGACAATCGCGGTCCAGAACAGCTTCTCCTTGAAGCTGATTTCTCGGTCCGGTTGCTTGACCTCGGGCATTACTCTGCAAATCGGCTTAAAAATGTTCAAAAATCTCGACGGCATGCTTTATCACTCGAAATCTACTATAGATGTTCGTCCTCCATCTTGAAGGTGCAAGATGGGGAACTATGTTTCTATAGTGCAAGCTTCCTATATGTGTATAATGCTCGTAAGCTGTGCAAAAGCTAATTGGACTCCATTATACAAACCATTGATTTCGGAGGAGCTTCGACACGGCAAAATCTGGGGGATTTGCTTGAAATGGTGCGACTTTTCTTGCGAACACGCAACTAGCGAGGGAACGGACGACGCGGCCGGTGGATGTAGACGCGAAATGGTCGTGTATTGCAAAAAACACCAAAAACTCGTGAAAAAGAACAATTTCTGCATCGATGACCTTCGCGAGATGCTGAAAAAAGACCCCGATTACCAGCGATTGTTTGGCACGGCAAGAGATGATTAAGATCACGGTTTCTCTATTTTTATGGACTTTTCACGGTTCCAGTTCACGAGCATGAGCACATCCCTGCTCGGTTTCGATGCCTCTACCACGGGGAATCCTCCTGCATCGGATATCGCGCGAGCGAATGCCATCACATCATCGAACGCCGGAGCGTATCCCAAGCTCTCGCCAATTTTAGAACCATCCCCGCCAAGACCGAGGCGCTTTTTCAGCAGCATGGCTCGCGCTTCGACGGCCATGCCCTTGATCTCGAGAAAATTGGGGTTTGCATCCTTGACGAGCTTCACGATTCCCGTGATGGTTTCAGTTGAAGCCACATCGTTCAATCCCTTTACTTGCGTGATCCGCAGGCATGTCCGGCAAGACAACGATTGTAACAAGTGCAGCGTGTTCATGATTTTCTGATACGCACCTGGTATAGACGGGCGATGGATTTTCACGTATAATTTTTCATCTGGCGGTGGTAATGTCACGTACAATTGCGTGGGAAGGGGGTCCAAGCTCTGGATCACGTCCGGCGTGGTCCCGTTGCTGACGATGAACGTCGTGAAGCCACGGTTGCGGAATTCCCCGACCAGGCCTGCAATGTGCGGGTACAATGTCGGTTCGCCTGCCAAGGAAATCGCGGCATGGGACGGATGGTGTGCGCTCTCCATGGCGCGATTGATCTCCTCCTTCGTCGTCAGGTATCGGGTGAGCAAGGATTCTGGATCCAAGGATTGGTCGATTCGGGCATTGAACATGTACTTCTTGTTATCCTTCGTGTTCACGATCTCGGTGGTCTTGAGTAACACCACTGCATCCTCGATCCGGTTCCAAAATTGCCCGGATCGTGATTGAAATTCATCGATGTCGACGACGCCCTTGTTCTTTTGCATCTCGGTGATGATAGTAACCATGTTGTCGAAATTTTGGAGGAACTTCTCCTTGCCGAGGTGATGATCAAGGAGGTTTACCTGATTGCTGATGAAGTCTTTCACGAGTTGCTTCGGCTCGTCCGCGTCGATCGAAAACTTGCTTCCAAGGCTTCCTTCTTCCATATCACGCCAGCAAAAGACACAATTATGCGTGCAAAACGGGAGCGCGGGCGTGCATTGGATGCATTTCTCGCTTTTGATGCCAAAATATCCTTTGTAGCAATTTCTATTGCCTGGATCGGAGATGGGAAGATCATCCCGCCCGGTAAACAACTTTTCTACCATCCAGTGGCACGGTTTCAAGGCGGAATGCTTGTGCTTTCCGACAAGGCGGTAGTTTGATCGCTCATATGCTTGGCGGAAGTCTGAGGGTTCGTTTTTTTGCGGTTCCATGGGCGTTGCTCTTGCAAAAATGAAATGGCGCGGAGGGGGGGATTCGAACCCCCGTGCCTTGTGGGCACTGGCTATAAGGCAATTGATTGAATCTCAATCGTCTCCAAACCAGCATCTTTTGCGGGCGCGTCCTTGCAATAGCATCAATGATTGCAAGCGATCGCAAACCGCTTGATTACCTCCGCTTGATTAACAAGGCATTATCTGGTTCGCAAATACAACTTGATAAAAACTGACGGGAAAAATAAATTCTTTCAATTCTTTCCGTATAGCTCCTTGGAATATTCCTTCAATGCGTTCCATTGTGTTTCGGTCGTCCCTTGATAGATGAAGACTGAGATACCGTGGCCATAATCAAATGCACGGCATTGCTGGATGAGTTCCCGGGCGGAGCACTCGATCGAGTTGGTGATAGCAAGAACCTGGCTATCACCGGCGAATTCATGGAAGCGCCGCTTCATCAGCCATTTTGCTATCCAAAAATTGATGTCACCGACGAATTTTCCCTTCCTCCCCTGTTGTTCTGAGGCCACGAGATAGGGATACAGCATAGGAATGGAGATATCGAAGATCTCGCTCATCCCGTTCCATTGCTGCGCGACCTTCTTCCTGCTGACGTCATGGAGGAACAAGATCGAGTACCAGCCCGTGAGAACTGCAGGGCGATTTTTCTTCGCAGCGTCATGAAACCGGCGCGCAAAGGCCAGGATGCTCTCCTCCCTGAAATCGAACCATGCATTTCCCGGGATCTTGCCACCCGGATATTTGATTGCAAAAGCTTCGGTGCAATTCTTGCAATGGCACAAGAGCGGCGAATTCCCGCTGTATCGAATATAATCCGCAGTCACCGCATCGATCTTGTACTTGCGCGTGACTTCATCGACAAGCGAAACCATGTAATCGGTATGCGCGCTGCGTGGGCAGAGAGATGCGATCCTGGGGGCAATTAGCTTGGCGTTCGCCGGGGGGTTTTCGGGAAGCAAAGGATTTAACTGCCGGAGCTTGGAGTAATCGTCCCCTTCCCTACGTTCCACCTTCAATTCGCCATCCGGAAAGCTGTCCACGTGGCCATCGCCGTGGGTAGCAACGCGGTCCGGGTGCAAGTAACCCTGGTAGCCATCGATCATGTTCGTGATGCTCACGATCAGTTTCATGTCGTTCGCTCGCAACTCGTCAGCAAATTCACCAAGCACGTCCCGGCCCGTGGGATTCCAGCCGATGTTCGTGTCCTACACCGTGGCACCATCCGTGTCCTTGATGACCACTCCCACGGCATTCATTCTCGCGTCCTTGCAACGTGCAACGATTTCTTTCACGTTCAGGCCACTGGCGCAATAATCATAATCGAGCCGGCGGAAACCTTTCTCGCCTCGCACTGGCATGACTCCCATGGCGAAGGCTTTCCCGTTATACGCCTTGAACAAGTCCGATAATAGTTGTTTCATCCGTTTTTCACGGTTTCCGTGTTTAGATTTATCTTGAAGATCCGGTACCCGCCCTTCCTGAATAATTGCATGGTCACAGCTTTGTTGTTGTCAAACCATGCTTGCCAGCTCTTTGCACCCAGCGATGTCTTGATGACGATGTAGAACGTTCCCGTGCCGGTCAATCTAACGATGGCGCCGGAGATCATCCTTTCCATTGTTTCTTTCCCCGCCCTCACGGGTGGATTGCACAAGATGTAATCGTAATGCTTGCCACCGAGAGCTTTTTGCTCATCGTCGGACGTGAAATCAAGCGTGTAGAGGGTGAATCCTGCGATGCCGTTGCTGCTTGCATTCCGTTGGGCAAATTTCGAAGCCTTCGGGTTGATTTCCACGAGATCGACCCGTGTTCCAGGAAACGTGGCGGCTAGGACGATGCCGATGAAGCCATAACCGCATCCGAGGTCCAAGATGGTTGCACCTGATCGAGGGTGCTCGTGCTTGCAAAATTCAAGCAGCATGATCTCGGACCCCGTGTCTATGCCTTCTTTCGAGAATATGCCTGTCCCGGTTTCAAAAATAAACCTGTTGCCTTGAAATGCATATTTCACGGCACCGGTGGTCACGGCTGGCGAGTCGTCCTTGTCAAAATAGCGGGAGGGCTTCCTTTCAAACTCCCGACGTCCGGGTTTCGTCATTTCTTGACCCATTTCGGATAGGTTGCGGGATCCATGAAAACCCGCGACGTCTCCACCATGAATCCATTTTGCGCTGCCATGATAGCTTGCGCATTTTCCAGGCATTTACCCATCGCGACGATTTCCCCTTTTTGCGTAAAGATCCCGACGATATCATCCTTTTTTATGTCATTATCTAGTTTCAAGATGCCGGGAGCGGTGAGGTTTGCACCATGGCAAACCGGGTCCACTGCTGAATCACGGACAATGATATGTGACAGGTGCGAAAACGCGATCTCCATGGGGTAGAGGATGCGCGAAAGCTCCTTTTCGTTCCCGTCGTTTTGCCAGTAATATATGGCATCGGTTAAATCTTGGAGGGTGACGAGGGTCGAATCCTCGATGAACGGGCCTGAACGCGTGCGACGCAGCTCTTCCATGTGCGCTCCGCAACCGAGCACTTCACCGATGTCATAACAAAGTTTCCGGATGTAGGTGCCGGCCTCGCAACCGACCTTGAATAGCACGTGTTGCCCATCGAGTTCGATGATGTTAATGTAGTAGATCTCTCGGGCGCGCAAGACGCGCTTCACCGCGGCTCGCACTGGGGGGCGCTGGTAAATTTTGCCCTCGAATATCCCGATCGTTGACCGGATCTTTGGCTCCACCACGTCCCCGTGCAATTTCATAATGCAAACGTATTCCTTTCCCGCCGTGAGCAATACATCGACAGCACGCGTAGCTTTATTCAATGCAACGGGTAACAAACCTGTCACTTTGGGGTCCAAGGTGCCTCCATGCCCGGTTTTTGTAACCAGGTTAGTGCCGGCGAAGATGCGCTTGACCCAGGCGGCAATCTCGTGGCTTGTCGGTCCCGAAACCTTATCGAGATTGATCAAGCCATTATCCATTTTTTGATTCAAGCTCCTTTTTTCAGGACGGCATCCATATTCGTCGATTGTTTCTTCCTCCGCTTTCACCAAGAATTCGTGTACTCGTTCCACGGGAAGTTTTTTCGCCATGGTCAACCATCCTAGAATTGGTATGAAGTGTCTTGATCAAGATTTGATTGTCGTGAAAGAGATAAAAAGAGAATGGAGAAAAGATATTCGCGCTATTAACTTGAGCGATGAGATTGATTTCATGTCTTGATCGTAATTTTTTTCTTCATTTTTTCGATCAAATTCGCCTTTTCGAGCGCCTTGCTTACGACTTCGTCGGATGCATTTTTATCGATGGTGATCTTGTCCTCAGTCGGCTCCAGGTGAGAAAGATTAACTTTCCTTCTCCTGATTCCAGAGACGTTTTTCGGGCCTGTCACCAGTCCGAAATTCTTGTCGATTATCTCGACAAGTACGCACCGCCGCAGGGCATCCCTGCCAGCTGTCTTGATACAAACCCGTCCTACTTCGAATGATGCCATGTTTATTCAACCTTGATTTTTGATTCGAGATTGCACGATTTGCCCAACGAAAATATGAATTGAATCTCGTTGTTGTGGATGAATCGTGCATGATAGAAAAAGTGCCATTCCATTAAAGATTATTCCTTGGGGCTCTATCATGTGGAAAAATAGACGTGGACTATCGTTTTGATCGAGAAAATGTCATTTTGCCGATTTCATTTGTGCCACGATTTTTTCGACAACATCATTGATTCCGATGTTGGTCGTGTCTACCACGATATTGTGATTTCTTTTCACGAAATCCATATCAGATAGGTCGATCCCGTAAATGTCCTTGTATCGGGCCTGCTCTATGCGCTCGCGTTCAAGGGTTTCTTTCCGGGCACTTTCCAGCGTGATGTTCCCGCCTTTCACCTCTCTATCACGCTCGAAGATCCGCTGGATACGTGTCATCTCATCACACGTCAAGAGAACCTTCCAATCCGCCTCATTTTTCAAGAAATACCAGCAAAGTTGGCCATCTAGCACGGCATTTCCTTTTAAACCAAGTTGTTTCATTTTTTTGTCAAGCTTGATATCAATTTTCTTGTGCTTGGCAGCATAATCGCTGAATTCCACCAAGGTCATGTGATATTCCTGGGCCATTTCCCTGAAAAGGGCTCCCGTTGAATAATGCATCAAGTGGAATTTTTCGGCGATAAGTTTTGCCACGGTGGTTTTTCCCGTGCCGTGCAAGCCCGCGAAAGTAACCAGCATGACAACCCACGAATTTATTGATAGATAATCAAAAAAAGATGTTTCAATGCAATGCTGCATCGAATATTGCATTTCTTGCTTTCAATTTCAAACAATTGGGGCATAGATTTCCCGCATATGGTCGTTCTGGCCGCTTTCTTGTCTTTGGAAGGTTGCGTATTTTTGAATTCAATGCTTGAGGCGTTCCGTTAAGAATGGTTCCGCAATTCATGCAATGGGCGAATTCCGGTTTTCTTTTCGCATAGTGCAAGACGACTTTCTTCCCCGGCAGCCTGAGCTTCTTTCGGGTGAATGTCCTTGATCGGTACTTTCCAGATGGCATTCGGTAATCACTTGTGTTGAGGATAGAGAGAAAAATCTTGGTAGCCTTTTATGTGTTTGTCAAAATTCCTTGGCAAATGGATTTGATAGATCACGACCGGGCGCTGAAAATTAGTTTCTAGGGATCATTTTCGTTGATTTAGAGAGCAGATTGACGAGAAAAAACAAAAAAAAGCAAGTTAAATGCAAAAGCAACGAAAAATGAAACGGGTATTTCACCGCGAGATAGAAGATTTCTTCCTGATCTTCCTTGTTGTCAAAGTTACAACAATGACCACGGTTCCAATCAAAACACCAAAGATAACCGGGGTCGGGAAACCGGGGACTGCACCGGGCGCCTTGAGGGTGATCATGACCATGGATTCCGTTTCGTTTATTCTCGTTGTCAATAGGGCATACGAAAGAATGCCGCGATAATCCCATGACAGTGTCCCGTTTCCAAGCCGCGAATTATTTGCCGGGTAAAGGGTCAAGTTTTTCGCATACAACGCCTGGCCATTTGTTTTGTTGGTAAAAAATATCCCCCACGGGCTTGAGGAACTGTTCACGTAATTGAAAAGATTCATCGACACGTTGTTGATGATGACCGAAGTTTGGTTCACCACATCTTGGGGAATGGTATCGACAAGGATCTTGTACCGGGTCTCGTACGTGACGTTGCATTCAGTGTTGTTGATTTCCATTATATTGACGATCGTGAATGGAAGATCTACAGATTTTGGGACACGGGGCGTTTCGTTACTAGGTATGACCAGGTACGTGAATGTGTATGTATCTCCTTGCTTGAATCCGAGGTATCCCGGAGTATCTGTACAGGTTGCCGGGATGAGCATGAACATGAACAAGGTAAAGAGAAAGCAGAGAATCGGTGTTGTTTTTTTCATCGAATTTTTCACTTCCAAAATGCACGTGGATTTATTTCAGTCCCCCCATCCCCGTTAACCCGCCCATGTCTCCCATCCCGCCCATGCCACCTGCACCAAGCCCGGACAGCCGCTGCACGACAACCCCGATGGAGAACGAGCACAAGAAATAATACGCGAAGAACGATATAAGACCTTGGCTGCCCCAATAGGTTATGTCTGGTGTAGGGAAGAGATAGGACAGGATAAAGCCAAGTTCCGGGTATGGATTCATCACCGTCCTGGCCACGCCGATGTTTCCCCCAGGAATCACGTCAAGCCAAAATCCCGTTCCCACCACAACGGTCGTGGGAAGCTCGAATAACGTACGAATGAAGAAGAATAGGATGATCATGGGTAAAAATGTCACGCAGCTCGGTTTCATCCGCTGGAGGCTGATTTTCTGGGTCATCTTCTTGACCGATGCTTCCATTCGCTTTATCTTGATCATCCTTTTCTGGTATTGCTTGAAATCTGAATCCTTAAGTTTCTCCGCTTCTTTTTTTTCCTTGTTATGTTCCTTGATAATTTTCATTTTTCTTTGCAATTCCTCCGTGTCGATCAGTGCCTTTCCAAGCAGCGTGGAGCTTAGATTGATCAAGAACGAGAACGACAAAATTACTATCGTTGAATACGGGGTCTGTTGGAGAATAAGCTTGAATTGTGGCCCGCCAGGCACGTAATCGAGAGCCGGTAGTACAATAATCATCACTAAAATGATGGAAAACCCCGTCACGATCAAGATAAAATTCCTGGTGTTGAATGGCTTTTCTTTCTGAATCTTATATTTCTTTTTTTTCTTTTGTTGTTGGTTAAACATTCGAGATCATGCCCTTCGAGCTGATTTTGGCGTATCATGGCATTATACTGGTAATTTAAATATATTATTCCACAATATTGAACTACCACGACCTAAAGGACGTGGATTCTTCTTTCATCGACCCGTGCCATCGAGG
>JAUQYW010000112.1 GCA_030587525.1 Candidatus Sigynarchaeota archaeon
AGCTCTCTTCGAGACCTTCATTTTTCATGGCGCTGCAAAGCCCGATGCGATAGTTGATTTGCTTCTTGCCCGGTTGGAGCAATTTTTCCACTCCGCTTTCCTTGAGGTCGGGATTCAGGTCGACCTTGTTCGCCAGGATCAAGACAGGCGTGTTTGCAGGCAATTTGTTGGGACTATCCTTGCTGAAGAAATTCTCGACCATGCGATCAAACTCGCGCTTCGACTCGTCTTGATGTGCCTTGTCCGCGGTTGCATCGATCACGAAGATGACCGCTTCAGGGTTCACTTTTTTATCATACCAGGTTGCCCGTATCTTCTCCTGCCCACCTAAATCGTAGATGGTGAACTTGAAATCGTCAACGAGCTTGTTGAGCATTTGCATACCGAGCGTCGGCGTGATCTTCGGGTTAAATTTTGCGCTGGTAACCTGGTTGATGATCGACGTTTTTCCAACGGCCTGGAGCCCCAGGATGATCATCCGGCCGGGTTTCTGCGCCTCAGGCTTTCGCCGGCAGGCCTCGAAGCAATCCGCGAGGAGGAACTTCTCTAGTTTCAACGCTTTCTCGCTGCCCTTGTCGTCCTTGCCGCTCTTGGCATAAAACATCTTGTAACCGTCCTTGTTGGCTTTTATAGCGGTCGCGAATTTCTCCAGCGTCGTCTGGAATATCGCCGGCTTCAAGCCCTCGTCGACGATTAGGCTCAGCATCGCGATTTCCTTGTTGCCCTGGACCCATTGGCTGTCCATAAAAAATAAGTAATTTGCACTCGAAAAGGGCTCAGTACCTGCTTTCGCGTGGTGCTCGAAAAATCCTTCACCCTCGGTTGCATTGAACAATCTCCCGAGCGCTGCTTCAATTTCCTTGGATGCTGGTTTTGGAACCGTGTCAAACGCTGTTGGTCCATGCAATGGATCGAAATACATGAGAATGAGATTAATGATTTCATCACGAACCTTGGTTTATGCTTGCATCATACAGTTGTTGGTAAAATTAACTCCGCATATTAAACTCATTTCCTTGATTAATATAGACTAGGTGAACAAACTTTGGCTACTTACCAAAAAATTGAAATCAAATTCGACACATATAATTATCGTTGTGACGTGTGCGGCAGGGAGCAACGCGGCACCCCCATCCCGCCAACGACGTGTGCCATATGCCACAGGACACATTGCCTCCGTTGTTATGCTAAATTCGACACTTGCAAGGAATGCTGGAAGAAGCTCACGCCAGAGCAGAGACGCCAGGCAAAGAAGGCCTGGTGGGACTTGCGCAAGAAAGTCGTCGGATTTACCACCGCGCTCGTGGCGCCGATCATCGCGGTCGTGATAACGTGGGCCGTGCTGCAACATTATCACGTGCTCACCCCGGAGGGGCTCGACGCTTTGTTCTACGGCGGGTTGTTCGGCTGGGGGGGCGGGGTAGCCCTAGCGCTGATAGCTTTCCTCGTCAAGGCGAAAAAAGAGGGACGCATTATGGTGACGAAAACCGCGCCTATGTCTAAAAAGGACAAGAAGATCCTCATTCTCGTCCTCGTGTTCATGGGAGCCATGCTCGCTTTGATCATCGGCGTAGGCTTATGGGCATATTTTGCCTTTTTCCTTGATTGAACGGGGAATTTATGCTAGACAAAACATTTTTATGTTAAAATTACGAACTGCTCGTTAGTGAAAAAAAT
>JAUQYW010000654.1 GCA_030587525.1 Candidatus Sigynarchaeota archaeon
CAGTTATGACAGCCGCGTTGCTCCCAGTTTTTGCGATTGACAGCATCGAGCAGCGCGTCGATTGCCTCGTCACGCTCGTCTTCATCCAGGTGCTCATCAGCGTTGCCGATTTCGCTCAATAGCGCTTTGCATTGCTCGAGATTGCCAGCGTGGTCGCCACAGCGGTAGAGGAAGCACTTCAATTCGATGTATTCGGTTGGCTGGCTCATGCGGTATCACCCTCCTCTGCTGATGGTACGAGTAGCAACATCGCCAGTGCCAATGCTGTTTTGTCGTCGTGTTTCAACGCCAGTGCATCGTTGACGATCCTTGCCCAATGGTCGCGGTCATGTTCAGCCGTGGCGAGTTTCTCCTCCAACGCCTTGCATTTCGCGGCCCAATACTCGTTGTCGCTCTCCAGTTTTTCCTTCAACACCTGGATTTCGTGTTGTAGCCCGCTGACGTCGATGCAAAGGATATCGTCCTTCAACGCCGCAATCTCGTCGATATGCTGAACATCTTTCTCATAGCATTGTTGCTCCAACTCGGCGATGCGGGCGTCCTTATCAGCGCGCACATTGTCTTGTTTCCGTCGTACATCTTGAAGGTTATCGATGATTTGTTTCATGTCGGCAATCTCGGCGTCCTTCCGCTCGCTCGCGGCTTTCAATTCCACGTTCTCGTTGCCCACCGAGTTAAGGTCGTCCGAGAGTTGCTGAATCTCAACCTCCTTCTGCTTCATTTCGGCGTCGTGGTGTTTCTGCGCCGCTTTCAATTCAAATTCTGTTGTTTCGATTGGCATGGTTTCATGCTCCTGTTTCATTTCGTTGTTGCATCATTTTCACGGGGTCGCGCATCACGAACACCGGGCTCTCCGGTTGCACGAATTTCGGCTCGCGCATCGCGGTCCAAATGCTCGTGAGTCGCACCGCGTTCTTGCCACCAAATTGATATAATTGTCCATACTCCGTGGTGAATTCTTGTAACTCCATTTCATGGGCATCGATGGCGATGTCCCAATAAGTTTTCTTGCTCAACAATTGCTTGGCGAGCTCGATGTAAATCCCCGGTATCGTGCAGAGCGATTGGATACCGAAGGGCCACTCCAACAACTCTTTATTAATCACGGGTGGCGGCATCTCCCGCGGTTTCGGGTCGTTAAACTCCCGCATGAAAGAACGGGCGACCCTCGGCACCATCGACTCATCACGAGCGATGAGGACCTTGAAATTCCACCGGGTTTGATTTCGGGCGAGCCATTCACAAGCCGAGTCGTACAGTCTCTCGGCATGCTGGTCGATGCCTAATCCGGTGCGGATGATGATCGCGTACCCTGCGATGATGCCGGCATGGTCGCGCAATAGCGCCGCGAACCAAACAAACCGCGATAATCGCCCGTCGTTGAACGACGCGGCGAGATCGGCCTCGGTTTTTACCTCCTCGGCAACGATGCGGTTCATGAAAGAAATATCACTGAATGCTTTCTCGCTGTAGCCATCGAGTTTCATGAATGCGTTGTACCAGCCGAAATTGAGCGTGGTCTCGATGCCGCCGGCGTTCTTCATCGCTTGGACGTAGGATGGCTTCTCGGAGAGCGAGGAGAAGACGAGGGCGGGTTCGGGAAATTTTGCGGTCATGATAATCACGATTGAAAAAAAAATTACTTGCCATCGAGCAGTGAAAACAACACCTGCGGTCGTCCCCGCGATCGTTCCGTGGCGAACAGCGGGAATTTCTTGACCTCGTTGCGACGGATGAGTTTCCTGAGACCATCATAGATGGTCGTGCGGGGAA
>JAUQYW010000673.1 GCA_030587525.1 Candidatus Sigynarchaeota archaeon
TTGAAAAGCCGTATTCTCTGCCATCTATCGAAGCATTGATTAATCCGGTTAAACCAAGGGTCATGGTGATGATCGGCACCACTCGGTGGAGCTCCATCCATGGTGCCTTCGTCCATGTGACAAGGGTGGTGGCATCTTGTGGTTGAAGCGCGATGATTGTGTAGTGCGTCAAAATTGGTTCGATCTTGCCATCGTGCTCGACTTCAATCTTGCATTGATGTCCTTCAGGATCGTCACCGATCTGATTTAGTCGGACAGCCCGGTGTTCAAAGCAAATTTTGCCACCGCGTGCCTCCACAGCACTGCTGAGAGGTTCGGTAAACATTTCAGAGAGATTCATACTCGGCAGTAAGTATGATAGTCCTTGCTTAGTACCGACAAGCACCTTGTGCTTGCCCGCGAAGATCGCACCCGATTGCTCGTCAACGAACATGTTCGTGAGACCATTCGATGCCGAATTCCATGTCAAGATCCCGGGGCGCGAATACCCGACCTCGGTACCGAGCTCAAGCGCGGTTTTCTGATCTGCCTCTGTATATTTTTCAAAGGGCGCCTTGATGATCTTGTACGCCGCTCGCATGGCGCGAAATCGATCCCCCATCGTGAACCAAGGGATGCGGAAAAGTGAAGGAATAACTCTGAACAATCCGGGCAAGCCCCGCGTCTGCGTGAGAAATGCAGTCTGGCCCGTCTCGTTAACGATGGTCCAGCCTGGAATCCGGATCACGTGCTCATGCAAGCCTACTTGCCTGAACAACTCCAAGCTATTCTTGTAATACCCGAAAAATGCATGACTGCCGTGCTCGACAGTCTTGCCATCTATGCGAAAGGCCCGTACTTGTCCACCTGGTGATTTTTCGGCTTCGAGGACAGTAACCCGGAAATTCGGCGCTAAAAGATAGGCAGCAGTCAGTCCAGATAATCCTCCACCAACAATGACGATATCCTTGTTGATTTTTTCGTCAGAAGCTTTTGGGGTTATCATACAAATCGACACCAACGTGCCGGAATCCTCAAAAAAAGGTTACGCATTTGAAGTAAAGGTCGTTGATTCGCTTTATTGACTTGGCTTGAACGGTTCAAACCACCATGTCACCATTGTTCGAGGCCGGCCATCACTTCCGTGAGATCTTGCAGGGCCTTTTCCAATTGCTTGCCATCATTGCTAATGGTCTCGATGTACCGGCTATGGTGAGCCATTGCCCATGCTTGTGCCTTGGCGGGATCCATCACGCGGCCCACCCGCTCGCAGAGCTCTAATTTGTTACCAACGAGCACGTACGGAATTACCCCGCATGCACGGGCGATTTCCTCATACCACTTTCGCGTAGTCTCATCGAATGTCTCCTCGCGGGTGAGATCGAAAACGAGGATGGCACCGCTGGCTCCTTTGTAAAACGTGGTTCTGATGAAATCGAATCGCGCCTGGTTATTGATATCATGGATACTGATCGTCGCGGCCTCGCCGTTCCGGAGCAGCACGTCCTTGACCATTACCTCAACGCCTACATTATTGGGTATGGTCTGGTACTTCACGATCAAGTTGGCGAGTTCTCGCTTCCCGACGCCCGCAGCGCCAACGAGCAAGACCTTCTTTTTATAACTTATAGACACGGTCGATACTCTCCTTGCGATCTTAGTATTGATTCGATGTGTCTTAAATGGATGTTTCGATCAATCATCAAGAATAATAGAAAGATATAACGCGCCACATTCGATCTCTATATCAATTCTATTTTCCACGTTACATGATGCGATGACGAATGAAGACAACGTTGGCAGTTGCTTGTCTCGGCGATAGCCTCACGGCCGGGTCTCCTGGTTTTTCAGGGTTTTCCGGTTGGTCAGGAAATCCCGAATCACAGTACGAATACTGGCTCGACAAGATCGTTCAAGAGAAGTATCCCAATGCGGAAGTAGATTTCGTGAACTTTGGTGTTGGCGGCAACGTGATATGGCAGATGCAATACCGGTTCAAGCGGGATGTCTTACGCTTGATGCCGAGCCCCGACTACGTGATACTGTTTGGGGGAATCAATGACTTGCTCGGGCACGGCGCGTTGCCCGCCGACATCGTGGCAGATTATGCGGAACTGGGAGACTTGATCCACGCATCCGGTGCCAAGTTAATAGCAATGGAAATTGCCCCGTGCACGGTGACGAAACTTTACGTGGACCGGATAAAGGAAGCGAATCGCGGCATTCATGGCATCGCAATGAAGGCCAAGGCACCAATAGTACCACTATACGCTTCGCTTCAAGACACGTCCTCGATGGGCTTGAATGCAGCGTATGACATCGGTGATGGCGTGCATTTTAACGTTCCCGGCTACAAGAAAATCGGGGAAACGATCTTCACTTCTGTGATGCAAGGGATCTTGTCTGGGGGCACCAGAACGTGAACACGCTTGAACCTATCGGGATCTTGAAGAAGTTGAAACAAATCTACCGCGTGCTTCAAGCATGCTGCTTCGTATCTTGGGGAGCCAACGTTATTTTCATGATATTTGGTGTCGTCTTCATGAACGAGCGTGGCGTGTCGCTGTCCGGAATCTTTCTTTTAAACTTGCTCGTGATCGTCGTATCATTTTTCACATCCACATTTTTGAACAAAAAGTCCGACAAGCTCAAAAAAAGAAAGCAATTCATGGTCCTTGCTTATGTTTTAAGAACAGTAGGCATTCTCTTCCTGGTCTTCGGTGATGATATCATTGCTTTCGTCATTCACAACGTGATCACGAACCTCTTGAACCCGTTATCGATCGATGTTGCCATCATCTATGAGCTTGGTGAGGACATTGCTTTCCTCGATAACAAGGTACACGGCACGCCCGTGAATCCCAATGTAGCGACGCGATATTACTTGAGATATCGGATGCTTGGCTCCCTCGGGTGGGCGTTGATGGCTCCGTTTGCTGGCTTTTTTATCATGTATCTCAACAACACGGTTATGCCCGTTGGATTCTTGTTAGTTAATTTGCCAGGTTATAGGATTTTTTTGCTGGCAAGTTGCCTCATCTACGCCGCCGTGTCAATCTTGTTTTGGTTGGTCTACGATGAAGATATGCTCACGAGATTGAAATCGCAAAAAGGAGAACCACCTCATGCGACGATTGACGTGCTTCCAACCGAACGAAGCATAGCCAATAACGCCTTGAAACTATCACCAGCCTTCGCATTGTTGCTCATCGCCATTTTCACGTTCCAGATCGGCGCGAGCTTGTTCCAAACCCCGTATGCGATCTTCATGAAAACCTTCTCGAAAGGCAACTTGTTTTACGTGGGCATCTCGTATTTCCTTTCCGCCATCCTTGAAGCGCCGTTATTCACGGTTGCATACTGGATCATCAAGAGAAAGGGATATTCGGCAACGTTATCCCTCGCGTTTCTTCTCGAGATCGTCCGCGTGCTTGCCACGGTCGTCGTGATCCCGCTTAATCAGCCCGAGTTGGTGCTACCGCTGCAGATGATGAATTCCTTTTGTTTCAGGTGGCCATCGATAACCCATGGTATTTCGGTCGTGTCTTCGAAACAGAAAGCGACCGGCGTGAACTCGAGCTTAATTGCCGAAAAAGCCGGCGGTTTTTGCGGGTCCGTCGTCGGTTCCCTCCTGGCGGGTACCTCTTCGGATCTTGGCACCTATAACTACATTTTCACGTTCTCGCTCATGTTCTTGTCAATCACAGAGGGAATATTCTCGCTGGGTTCCTTCATACAAGCGAACCAAAGAGCATCGAAAAAGATATTGGAGAATTGATCGCTTTTAGATGTGAAGTGCTATGAAACGTAGTTATCAGAGCAAAGACATTGTTGCAGCCTTCAAGAGCGTGCTCGTGAAACGATTTCCTGCATCGACCCTCGAACAAGAGCCTGCGAAGCATTTATCGACCAACACGAGAATCCAGTTGTCGAAGGAAGCAACTGGGGATGCCAATGGCAGCATTGCTGTCGTAAAACTTAAGAAATACATTATGGCACGTATTCCGCGAGCAAGGTTCGAGCCAGTACTGTTGTTAACGAACAAAGCACGGTTTCTTTTATTCGGGGCTCAATTATCCCCGCATGGCGGCCACGTGGCGGTTGAGTTAGCGCGACAGGTGGCAAAAAAACACGGTAGCAAGCTCGTCGTCCTTGATCGGCACGTGCTGGTTTTCGACATAATGGACCTTTTTGCTTTAAATGCCCGCAGCGATGGTGTGAAGAATTCGGTCCCGCCGTTAATGAAGCTGATCGACGATGGCATCGATAAATTCCAGGCAATGAACGATGATTTTCACGAGCGGGTCGGCAAGGTCATCGATTGACATACTTCAACCGCTTCGTGGAAAAAATTAAAACGCTGCGCGGGTATCTTTAAAAGACGCAACAAGAATAGTTGACATCAACAAGTTCTTTATCTTATAAAAAAAAAACGTTCGTGTGGTATTGTATGGTGGCATTGAAGAGTATCACTAAATCCAAGATCGTGTGCACGCTTGGCCCAGCTAGTTCAACTCCTGAGATGATAAAGGCATTAGCGGAACGTGGCATGGACATTGCTAGGTTGAACTTCTCGCACGGCACGCAAGAAAGCAAAGAGGCATTATTCAAGCTGATCCGCGATACCTGCCCTGACCTCGGTATCATGACTGACATCCAAGGGCCGAAGATCCGGATCGGGCAGATCGAGGGGGAAGGCGTCCAGTTGAACGTGAACCAGAAGGTGACCGTGACATCGGACGAGATCAACGGAAATAAGGACCGGTTCACCGTGAGTTACAATAAATTGCCCAAGGAGGCAAAGCCCGGGGATTTAATATTCATCAATGATGGTCTCGTGTGCCTCCGCGTCGATAGCACTGCAGGGAACGATATCAAATGCACAGTGAAGGTCGGCGGTTTTATATCGAGCAAGAAAGGCGTGAACTTGCCCAACACCGAGATTTCCATCAGGGTTCCGACGCCCAAAGATGTCGAGGACTTGAAGTTGATCGCGAAGCTCGATCCGGAATACCTATCCATATCCTTCGTGCAAGATGCAAATGATATACAGCGTATCAAGCAGATCATGAAAGATAATGGTAACGACACTGTAAAGGTCATCGCGAAGATCGAACGTCCTGCTGCACTGAAAAATTTCGATGCGATCCTGCACTTTTCAGACGGCATCATGGTAGCGAGAGGGGACCTCGGGGTTGAAGTGCCTTTCGAGAAGCTCATCCCCGCGCAGAAGATGATGGTGAAAAAAGCAAACATCGCGGGGAAACCCGTCATCGTGGCGACGCAGATGCTTGAATCCATGACTAATTCCCCTTTCCCAACACGAGCTGAAGTCTCGGACGTGTACAATGCTATCGAAGATGGTGCCGATGCGGTCATGCTATCGGCTGAAACCGCTGCGGGAAAATATCCGATGCAAGCTGTTGAAGCAATGGAACGCATCATCCGCGTTTCCGAAGCGCACATCCCGATCCGGAGCCCGGATGATTATGATTCGGACGAGGAATCTAACAGCGAGATCATCGGCCACCTCGTGCACGATGCTGCAAAGGAGTTTTACGACATTTGCCGCACGCACACGAGTTCTTGCCAGGAAGAATCCGAGATACCACACGTTAAGATCCTCGTTCTAACGCACAGTGGCTTGTCCGCGCGGATGGTGTCGAAATATCGCCCGGGCGTGCCCATCATCGGCGTCACGTCGTTTACAAAAACCGCGCGGGAGATGCGGTTGGTATGGGGCGTGGAATCGGTGATGATCGATGGTATTGATGATGAGCCAGATACGTTCCACAAGATCCAGAAAAGTGCGCGTACCGCTCTGGAGAGCAATTTTATCGACGAGGACGACACGTTGATCATAGCTGGCAATATGAACTATATGCCTGCTAAAACCAACATGCTCTCCGTCTTCAATGTTAAGGATATCCTCAATTCCATGAAATAAACCATATTCCCTGTTTTTTTCAATTAGATTTTCTTTTTATCATCTGATTATATCAAGATGGCGTTATTGTCGGTTCCGTATACTTGATGCTCGCATGATAGTTAATCTATCCGAAATTTTATTTGACTTTTGCGCAAGCTATACCATGGAACTGAACAAAGGAAAAATCGGTGGATGAATCGTGCTGCGAGCCGACGACGAGAATGTCATGCCCTGGGTCGAAAAATACCGGCCCGATTCCGTGTTCTCGCCGAATTTTATCAATCAAGAGCTGATCATCAAAAACTTGCAGTTTTACGCAAATAATCCGGAAAAAAATATGCCGCACTTGTTGTTTTCCGGACCACCAGGCACGGGCAAGACCACGGCAGCAATAGCACTTGCTCATGACGTGTTGAAGGACAAGTACCGCCCGGACACGGTGCTGGAATTGAACGCCAGCGACGAGCGCGGCATCGACGTGGTCCGGGGTAAAATCAAGAATTTCACGTCCATGCAAGAATTTTTGGACGTACCGTTCAAGATCGTCATCCTGGACGAGGCGGACAGCATCACGAGGGACGCGCAAAGTGCCATGAGGCGTGTTATCGAGATCGCCAGCCAGAACGTTCGATTCATCTTGATGTGCAACTATGCAGACGAAATTATCGACCCGATCAAGTCGCGCTGTGCTATCATGCGATTTAAGCCATTAAGTCCTGAACACGTGAAAAAACATCTGAAAGGCATTGCACAAAAAGAAGGGTTTGAAATTTCGGATGATTGCATCGATGCGGTTATCTTTGTTGGTCAAGGAGATATGCGGAAATCGATCAACGCGCTCCAGATGGCCACGTCCGTTATCGAGGTTCATGAACAGCTGAACCCTTCGATCGTGTATGAGCTGGAAGGATTTGCTGATCCGCTGAAAATCAAGGATATCATTACTTTTCTCACAGCATCTTCAAATAACAAGAAAGATAGGGATGATTCATTCAAGAAATTGCTTGCAATATTCAAAGATTTGAAAGGTATCTCGAGCAAAAATCTCATCCTTCAAATATTTAAAGAAATCGTGAAACTGAGTGCTTTAAATACCAAGCAGAAGGCAAACTTGATCGATGTTTTGAGCAGCATCGATTTCCGCATAACCGTGAAAGCAACGGATGAGATCCAATATTCAGTGCTGGCGGCGACCTTGTGGGAGCTGTTAAAGCCTGGAAACAAGATCACGTGAGGCGAAAAAGGTTCATGATGACAGAAAAACCGGCGAGCAACCCGCTCGATCAAATCTTTTCCGTCAAGTACGAGCCGAAACAGTTCAACGACATCGCAGGCCACGAGGACTGCAAAGTTCGGCTATTGAAGATGATAGAGTCGAAAAACGTGGGAAATTTACTTGTTGCCGGTCCAGATGGGTCTGGAAAGTTATCTTTGGCAAAAGCCTTCGCGAGGGAATTGTTAGGTAACGAGTATGGATCGAGCGCCAGCATCGTGCACGCGGCGAACCCGCTCACTGAAGAGGAGCGGAAGCAAGCAGGACGAGATTCCTACGTGAGCACGAGTCGTATCGGTAGTTTGGCTGGCGAGACGCTCATCTTCCCGAAATTCATCCAGGTCCGGGTCAAGCCAGTGGTCGAATTGCGGGCCATGAACGCGTTGGGGTTCAAGGTCCTGATCGTGACCGATTTCGAGAGTCTCGGGAGCGACCAACAAGGATTCCGCCGGTTGATGGAGCTCTATGGTGCAAATTGTCGGTTCATTCTTTTAACCACGCAGATCTCCAGCATCATCGATCCGATCATATCCCGTTGCCAGGTCTTGCTCGTTAATCCGATAACAAGGGCCAAGTTCTACAAGGAATTGACCCGAATCGGTGCCATCGAGGGTTTCAAGGTTAGTTACACATTCATCAATTCGATGTATTATGTCACGGGTGGAAACGTGGGGAAAGCCTTGAACCTCATTCAAACCTTTATGCTCAAGAAGCGAGATCTCGATGACGACAACCTGTTCGAGATCTTGAAAGAACTGGAAAATCAAGACGTGTTGAAATTTCTCGAATTTAGCTTGGCCCGGAGTGTCATGCCTGCCGTGAACCTCTACTTCCAGATCAAGCGGAAGAATGCTCACACGCTACAATCCTTCCTGGAAGAACTGCGGAGAACGACGCTCAAGGCTCCATTGCACCAGATCATCAAAGCAAGAATCGTCGATGCCATCGGGGAAGTCGATGCAGGATCCACGACGGCCGCATCAGACGAGCCCCACATCATGAATATGGTCTTCAAGATCGGCGCAATCGCGGCAGCGACAAAGAGTTGATCCGTGATGTCTGAAAAAAAAACAGAGGATAAGCTTGCAAGAATCGGTACCAACAACACGGACGTTCCCTGGGTCGAGAAATACCGCCCACGGACGTTGAAGGAAGTTATCGGCGTTGATTCGAAGAAAGAGAGCCTGGTCGCATTCTTGAAGGCTTTTCCCGCCAAGCACGGTGCGGTATTGATCGGGCCGCCGGGCGTGGGGAAAACGACACTGGCGTATGTGGTTGCGCGGGAACTCAGCTATGATATAATCGAAATGAACGCGTCTGATGCACGGTCCTCCGAAGATATCAAGAAAAAGATTTCTGAATCAACCAAATCCCGCTCCATCACGGATTTTCTCGGTATAACCAAGGGAAAAATCATCCTCGTCGATGAGCTTGATGGCATTTCCGGCAACGAGGATCGAGGTGGCGTATCCACGATCGTGGACCTGATCAAGAAGACCGAGTATCCCATCATCCTGACATGCAACGAGTGGCTATCGAAGCTCAAGGCAATCTACGACGAGTGCGAGATGATCAAGTTCACCGCGGTGCGAAAGGAATCTGTTCTCAAGGTGCTAGAGAGCATCCTTGAGAAAGAAGGAAAGAAAGACCTGGTGACCCCGGGCATGCTCAGCAAGCTCGCTGAAAATGCGGGAGGCGATTTCCGCTCAGCGATTAACGACTTGCAGACCCTCGTGCGCGGATTGCTGCAGAATAAGAAGAGCAATCTTGCTAGAGGCGGTGCTACCGATGCCAGCGAAATTATCAAGAGCTTGAAACCGACCCGGGACGAGTTCGTGAGCGTGTTCGACGGCATCGCGGAGGCACTCGGGTCGAACCGGGTATCTGAGGCGCGAAAAGCGTTGGACAAGATTGATATGCCAAACGTTACCAGCAACTTCGAATGGGACACGATCTTGCAATACTTGCTGCAAAACTTCACAAAACTCACTAAAAACAACCAGATACTCGCCAAGGGCGTCAATCTATTTGCCCTCGCCGATGCTTTCCTGGGTTATGTCAAGCAAACCCAAGACTGGAGCATGCTGGCATATTTTATCGACTTCATATCAGCAGCGGTCGCGGGTATCAACATCGATGCAAAAACCGCGGGCTTCAAGCAAC
>JAUQYW010000677.1 GCA_030587525.1 Candidatus Sigynarchaeota archaeon
GCCATCCTTTTCGCGGTTGTCATCTATGCCCGTAACGACAAATATCGGAATGGTGAGGGGAGCCTGAGAAGTGCCCCGAGTTCGCCGCGTGGTTTGACCATCATTCTCCCTGTCATTTTCATGCTCATCGCAACGCTCGGGAATTCTTATTTTGTAATGTTCCAAGTTCCTGCTGTGTTTTTTCTCGGGGCCGCCGGTTACTGGTTCATCGCGAACAAGAACAGCGCTGGTTCTGGGCTTCGATTGAAAAAAGTGCTCGTGCTGGCCGTTTCAATCATGCTCGTGACGACTCCCGTTCTGATTGATCGAATGATCTTGCGACCTTCAGCTAGAAGTTATTCGACCATAACGAGAACCGTGGTAGGTCCTTTGGCGACGAGTGTGGTTCAAGCCGTGGAAGGATTCAATGCCTCCTCGCCGCAGAATTGGTCGGTTTCCCAAGGAGAAACAGAAGGTTGGTACCCCACGTTCTTCTCAGGCTCGGACCTTGAATATTTTGGGAACCGCGTGAACCACTCGCGAAACATCGACATGATACCGATCATGTACACCGTTTTCCAGTACCGGAGATTGAGCTATTCCCTGAACGGGTCATTGATCTCAGGTAATATTTCTTTCACGTACACGAACCAATCGTTGCTACTTGACGTGAACGGGACGCATATCGTGACATGCAATACAACCGGTACATGGGGATTTACAATTCCTTTCTTCCTGTTCGTGAACGCATCCACGTGCCCCGAGCCCGCAGCTGCACCGAAGACTGTGGCGCTTCCAGATGGCTACATGGTTACGATGACCGTCGATTACGATGAATTTTGCGGGAGTTTATGCGGTTATTGGAACTCGTGGGAGCAGTGGTACCTCGTGGGCTTGGACGGAGGCATCGTCTGGGCTGCGAGCAAGGACCAGATGCATGCAATATCGTGATACCATGAATCAATTCACGTTATATTTTATTTTCATTGCGATCATCTGCGGCTTGTTCGTAATGACGTGCGTGATGGCTGGAATCTTGAAAAACCATCGTAGTTCACGGATAGTCAAGAAACAAGGGAAGCGAATCGCGTTGATTTCCCTGTTCTTTCTTCTTATACCAGTGACCACGTATTTCATGCTATCAGTTCGCCTGGAAACGACGACCGTATTGATCATGCGCGGATTTGAAGATACTGCGCTGGATGCTGAGGCACAAGCCCGGACCGAAGCGTTCGATTACGATGCGATCGCTGGCATACTTCCCGAAGACAGGAGCATGTTCCCCCCGTATTCCTATCAAGATCGTTTGATGTATGCCCCGTTAGGATACTCCAGTGACTGGGGTTACCAACCAGCCACGATCTACTACAACGCATCGATCGAGCATCCCAACACCACGGTGAACATGAATACCATCACGAATGCACGATTTCCTTGGCATCTTCTCCCCTTTATTATGCACGTGCTCGAAAATGGCACTTGGCAATCGTATCCAAATGGTACGAATGTTTCCCTTCCGATAACGTGGATATCCGAGATTTACTACGTCCTTTCCAATAGATCATATAGGATGGGTGACAATTTGCTCGTTGGGCTTAATGCGACGCGCGATGTCGTGATCTTTAGCAGGATGGTTACGTTAATCACAGTGCCGGCGGATGTACCATTATGGACTCCTTACTTGATGATCGGGGTCACGTTGATCGTATTCCTATTTTGGTTTTGGTATGAAATGAATTGCGCGCTGATTCCCTTCAGAAAATCTCCGCGGCAGGTGAATGCCAGCACCATGATGGAGTACGCTAACTGCCGCGCCATATTAAACGTGATCCGCGAGCACCCCGGCATCACCTTTACTAGACTTGGGGAGCAGATCGTGAGATTGACCTTTGTTTCTCTCAGGGCGCT
Source organism: Candidatus Sigynarchaeota archaeon (assembly GCA_030587525.1). Classification (GTDB taxonomy): domain Archaea; phylum Asgardarchaeota; class Lokiarchaeia; order Sigyniarchaeales; family Sigyniarchaeaceae; genus Sigyniarchaeum; species Sigyniarchaeum tengchongense. The sequence goes on from JAUQYW010000677.1 coordinate 1,888, forward strand.
CGGCATATTGCAAAGATTTGGCGCGGTGCGGGCACGGGAAATAAATCATAAGACTGCATTTTTCGAGAAGGAAGCTGACGAAATCCACGATGCAACGCGTTTTTTCGAGAATGATCCTGGATTTTCAGAAGTATTGGAAGCGGTGCGAAATGCACCCGGCATCAATCTTATGGCTTTGCAGAAGCAATTACGATCCAACATGCTTCTTAGTGCATAAAATCGAGATATTGGAAAAAAATGGAGTTATTGACGTGAAGCGAGAGGCAGGGAAAATCGTTGCCTTGGATATTTAGCAATAATGATTTCTTCAAGCACACCTTAATGCTACATCTCTCTTGATTGACGCATATTTGCGACATAGTAACTTCATTCTAGACATACATACAATTGATTTTGATTTAACGCGAACCTTCAAGAACTGCTGGAGAGAAGTGGTATCGTGGAACGTGAAAACATCCTTCTCATTATGACCGATCAGCAATCGGCCAAGGCAATGAGCTGCATGGATAATCCTCACCTACAGACGCCAGCGATTGATGGCCTGGCAAAAAACGGTGTTCTCTTCCAGCAGGCCTATTGCTGCAATCCCGTGTGCGTCCCTTCAAGGATTGGCATGTTCACGGGCCATTTCCCGCACGAGGCTGGGATTTACCTCAACGCCCGCACGCCGACCCGGGAATTGAGGCGATTGCCCTGGATGGGCAAGATTTTTGCAAAAGCAGGCTATGAGACCAAGTATTTCGGGAAATGGCACCTGCTCGTCGAACCATTCCTCAAGGGGATTCATGGATTTCAGCAAGTTAAAATCACGATGGGCCGGGACAAGGACGAGCAAGTCGCGGCGGCTTGCGCGCGGGAGTTCGTCCGCGATCACAAGAAACCATTCTTGATCGTCGCGTCCTTGCTGAACCCGCACAACGTGTGCCAGTTGGCACGGAAGACTCCCCTCCCCGAAGCAAATATCGGGGTTGCACCCCCTCCGGAACAATGCCCGCCCCTGCCCGCAAATTTTACCATCCCGGCGAATGAACCCGACGCCATCCGCGAGGCGGC
>JAUQYW010000684.1 GCA_030587525.1 Candidatus Sigynarchaeota archaeon
GCTGGGTGAGTTTCACTCGCGTGGCGCGGTAACCCGAGTTACCATCATCAACTACAAGCGATTGGTTATTGGTGATGCGGCTGGAGGCATATACTTTATTCGATCACGTTGCTCACCGCACTAGTATCCATAATAAACCTTGGACTGCCGGCGCCTTGCCAATGGCCAGCCCCTTTTTTCGCTTGAGCGCCAGCCACGCCGCGACGAGCCCCGCCGCGTATCATGCCCGATATAAGGTGATGATGATATAGAGCAGGGCATAGCGGATCTGAAAAAAGGTGAGAATCTAGGTCAAGAATTGAAATGTGGTAAATGTGCGTTTCAATTGCATTTCTTGCTCGAAAGCTTTGATATCGCCACCATAATATAACCATATTTTCTTGAGCAAATCCGTGAAAAATTCGGCGACATAATCCGAACTTATTGTTTTATCTGTATGGTTGTATGCAAGGTAGAAGTTTTCAAAATCCTTAAAACGTGCATCAAATAGTTGTTCATTCGCGTATAAACCCACATGCTAAGGAATCGGGCGATGGATTTCTTTGGAGGATTAAGAAACCCGTAGAATACAATCCCCGCCCCATCCTTGCTGGAAAACGGGGACAAAGCGTTGCCTAACCCCAGAATAAGCTGTCGGTACTGCACATTCCCTTCCATACGTACCGATTTTACTCTGTTTCTTGGAATCTTCAACGAGCGGTCCTCGTTTTTTGCTGCCCGATCGAGCAGAATAATTCGATCACGAAAAATACAAAAATACTCAGAAAATAAATTACTTCGATTGTTGCGTAGGGGTTCGTGGGATTGATGAACTTCGCTGCAAACGATGATATGAGAAGAATGGGAAAAAAAAGGCCGAGAACCATAGCTGAAAGGCCCGGCACCCTCGATCCCCTCTTGGCTGTCGCTAAGCTGATGATTCCAAGGGAGAGCGCTGTAATGGACAAGGGAATGGCAAGAACAGCTCCAATATCATAAAGAATGAACATATGACAATACGGAAGAGAGACGATACCTGATATTATTGCAATCGTATCGATTATTTTACGTGTTTTCACCTTATATCCGTTGTTTTTGGATGAATTTGTTATAGATTCCGCGCTTGAGCGCTCTTCTTGAGATAAAGGATTTATATCGGTTTCCACGGGGCCGCTCCTTCGATTGTTTTTACAAGATTACCTACTTCCTTCTAATACATAATTCTTATGCGACTAGACATATTCACATGGCTATAAGTTCGACGGGTAAGAACCCCGCGATAAAACACCGAAAACAAAGAAAAAGGGATTTATTGGAACATCGGGCCAATAAACTGGCTGTACTACTTTGCATAGCCTTCCTGGTCGCTGATCACGCAGACCAGGTCGTTGTCTTCGGCTTCTTACAACTCGCAACCAAGGATCTAGTTAACCGATCGGACGATGTTCGCTGTCAGGCATTCTTGGCTTGCCACAGAAGCGGCAACCTTTCTCATCCGCATTCTTGTAGGTGCTCGCGCAGTTCCAGCACTGGTTTGGATTTCTCTCGCGTGGAGGGTCAACGGATGATCCAGTATCCCGTTGAGAAGTCGAACGATCCTTGTTCTCGATCATTCTCGGCATACCACAGACGTGACAAGGATTTTCCTCGTCATTAGCAAAAAATGCCCCACAATGCCTGCAACGATTCGAAACTTCTTGTAGAGGCTGCTTACGGGAAAGCTCGTCCAATATTTCCGGCGTCATTCCATACCTTTTTATTCGATTTTCAATAGAGAAATATTTCCTGTAAGAAATTATTTCCAACGCTCCTAGAAGGGTACATATCGAGAAGAAAAAAATCCCGATCAAGAGGAGATAGATTTCCCTCATATCAATTCCCCCGATGAGTAAAAATAGGAAAATTAAAGAAAACGTGAGTGAGAGGCAAATCACGCGTTCCTTTTGGTTTCTCTCGTATCTTTCTCTTGTAACCCTAATCCATGGCATATTCCATCACAGTAAATTTAGGCAGCGGGTTTCTGCTATGGTCGATACAATAACTTAGGCAATTTGATTAATAAACCAACATGCATAAAAAATGGTTACACAGAACGCGTGATTCCTTGAAGCAATACTTGAATGAACAAAGAATAAAGAGAAAAGGATTACTAACGGAATAATATTCCCTTAGATATCTAGGCAAAACCTGAGAAAAAAAAACCCAAGGCAAAACCTGAGATATTGCCTTGAGACCATTCAAAGATGATATCGCGTGTGGATGATGACGTGTCGCCGCATCATTACGATTAATCGTCGATAAATTCATCGCACTTTACATCCCGTCCTTACATGTAGGGGATAAGAATGAAAAGATTAAAAATAAAAAAGAGAATTGGTAACTAAGCCCTATTTCCTTAGATCTTGAGAGGTTGTGAGTTTGCCTGAAACATTGGCCCGATAAATTGGCTGTACAACTTCGCATAGCCTTCCTGGTCGCTGATCACGCAGACCAGGTCGTTGTCCTTGGTTGTTTCGGGCGCAAGCATGATCTCTTCTGCATCCCGGGTCACCGCCCAGTACTCACCAGCCGTTTTTAATTGCCGGAATTGGACATTGCCCAGCACGCTCATCTTCTTGATGATGTCGCCATACTGGCCGAGATCCCAGTGCGTCGTGAGGAAAAACTTCTGCGCCTTCCGTTCGTACGCCACCTGCGCGATCAACTCCAAAATCTCGGGCACCACGACCGGTGTCACGATGATGATCGACGACTTGGTGCGCCAGATCACGTCCTTCAAGTACGTGATCAGCCCGGCTTTGCCGATCAAGTGCCAGGTCTTGATGGGTTCAATTGGACGGACCGCGTGCGCGGCGTTGTGGATTTCCGTGAGTTTCTCCTCGGTCTTCTCGGCCTGCGAGAACGCGTCGTCGATCTTGTTCATGAACGTGAGCGTGAAATCGGCGATGCTATCCTTGATCTTCTGGATCGTCTCGTCGACGGTCGCCTTGTTCGATGTTTCCATCTTGCCAGACACGTCCTTGAAGCGGTCCTTGTGGTCGTCGAGCATGGAGAGCAGGTTCGAGTTCATTTCCTTGCACTCCGACTTGAACAAGCCGATCTGCTCGTCGAGCATGTTCGACGTCTTGACCTTGGCCTCGTCCTTGTCGCCGAGGATCTTGTTGATGCGTTCCTTATAGATCTCGGTTTGCTTTGCCTTCATCTCCTCGGTGTCGCCGCTGAAGATGCTGGCAGCGTCCGTGTGCATGGACGTCGCATCGCCATGGTAGTCATCGATGACCTTCTTGTTCTTGGTAATGTCGGTGCTCACCGCGTTCTTGGATGTGCCCGTGTCCGTGTTGAACTTCTTGCGGAAATCATCGTTGAACGCCAGCACGCCGCTGCGATGGCCGTTGAGCGCCGTGTTGAAATTGCCCTGGTGGCTGTTGAGCGACGACTCGACCGACGTCTTGAGTTTGCCCGTCGTGTCCTTGCAGTGCTGGATGTTGGTCTGCATGGTCTGCAGCGTCTCGTTGGACAGGTTCGTCGCCAGGTCCTGGAGCTCGGCGTTGACGGTCTCCTGCGCGAACTTGTCGAGCTTGCCCGACTCGTCCTTGAGGCCGTCGTTTTCCTTGGCAAGGATGCTCTTGACGTTCTCGTTGAGGTTGTTCGTCATCCCGTTCGTCGCGTCGATGTAATCCTTGGTCTCGCTGTCGAATTGGCCCTTGATCTCGACACCAAGCTTGGCCACGCGTTCCTTGACGGCCTCGTAGACTTCCTTCCAGTGCGTGTGCTGGCCGGTGAACAAGGCCTTGAACGCGCTGCCCCGGCTCCCGAGGAACTTGGATACGTCGGCGAGTTGCGAGCTGATGTCGACGAGGTTGTCGATCAGCAACTTGGTCTTGTACTCGAAGTCCTCGACCTTCTTGACATAGTTGGCTTGCTTGTCAGAGAGCGTGCTAGTGACATCCTTGCCCATGTTGTCGGTGGTCGCCTTGACGTGGCCGACGTGCTTGTTGAGGATGTCGGTGATGCGTTTCTTGAGGTCCTCGACCACGTCGTTCATGCGGTCGAGGTACTTCTGCAAGATCTCGTCCATGCGGGGCTTGACGCCATCGGCATGCTGCTTGTGATTGTCCACGTGGGCATCCATCTGGACCTTGACTTCCTTGTCGAGTGCTTTCAAGCGCGCGTCGAAGTCCGTCAAGAGGGCGTCGACGAGCTTGTTGATATCGTTCTTCCCCTTGGTCGTGTGGTCGCCTGCCTGGTTGTTCAAGGCATCCATCGTGGTATGGAGGCTTTTTTCGAGGTTCGAGGAATCCGTCTTGAGCCGGGTCTGGATCTGCGTGAGCTTGTCGTTCAAGGTCTTGTTGTCGCCCGAAAACTTCGCGCTGTGGGCCGACCACTTGGCGGAGATCTCGCTCTCGAGGTCGTTGCTGTCGGCCTTGAACGTGTCAAAATTCTTGTCCAGCGTCGCGTGGACTTCGAGCTCGAGCTTCTTGCTCGTCTCCTCGAAGCGGTCGCGCGCCTTCGTGATCGTCGACGTCGCGACCGTGCCCTGGTCATTGGCATCTGCGTTAAATTGCGATTGCTGGTCTGCGACGCTCTTCTCGATGTCACCCTTTGCTTTCGAGGCGATGCCATCGAGCTCATCATATTTTTTGCTCTGGTCTGCCAGCACGCTGTCCTTGATGACGGAAATCTCGTCCCGGAACTTCTTTGACTGCCCCGCGAACAAAATAAAAAAAGGCTCCAAAGGAATATATCGCTCTATCTTCCCTTCGATTTTCTTGAGGAACTTTTCCTTCTCGAGCTTGTCAGTAATCTTCTTGACCGTGTCATAGTCCATTTCAAGAAGAGACATGATTTGACTAACCGTCGCTTGAGGCATTCCGAGATAGCCAATGTACACCTTAACTTCGTTTTCCAACAGTCCATATTGCGTGAAAATATCCATATAAACTTCTTTGAGGCTCACATCTTGCACCTATTTGTTGTTTTCATTCGCTTCGTGTGTAGAAATCCAATAGTGAAACTACCTAAGCATGTAATGCGTATTTATTATAGTTCTTTTTTTCGATATAAAATATTACGCTTCTTCAACCACTATATAGGCGTTTGTATTTTCAATAGTATAAATCCCTTCTGTACACCGTATATCGACCTAGTATGCTGTTGCCCTCGGCGGATCACGTGCAAATGCGAGAAACGCACGATAGGCATCCAATAATCATACGGGCTTTTCGCGTGCGTCGCCGAAAGGGTAAAAAAAGGATGTAGTTA
>JAUQYW010000722.1 GCA_030587525.1 Candidatus Sigynarchaeota archaeon
TATCAATTTGCACGATATTACGAATGGAAGTAGTGCAGCTTGGGGGCTCTTCTCGCCTTCATATCAGTCATTATTGATGATCTCCGCATATAAATCACCGGATGGAGCAACGCTAGAATTGTTTACATGGGATCAGAACGGCATCAATGAATTGCACGATTTCACCTTTGACACTTGGATGACGTTTACCATTGTTTTTAATGGCGATGGAACCTACAACTTGCTGCTGAATGGAACGTGCCTGCTCTTGTGTCAACCTCTCGTGGCCAGCGCGGGAACTACGATCGGATATCTCGCATTCTTGAGCGGTGATGGGCCCACCAATTGGCAAGGGTACGTGGATGATATCATGACGACATGGTAACGAACCAAGTCTGATTATTCATCGCATACTCCACTTTTTTATTTCATTTTCGCTCCGTGCTATTGGTCGCGCCGAACTGTCCATACCGGCGGCAGTGACATCAGATCAATTAATTATTATCAATTTTTATATAATCTGCAACAAAATTCACCTCAGTTTTTATCAACTTATTCGATAGAAAAATCACTGGAACCCTTACCTTGATAAATGAAAGTAACAGCGGTGTTTCAAGATGAAAACCAGAGGAAGACCTTTCTCGCGCGCCGGTATCGAGCTTCGTGGAGCGATCCGTGCCAACATCGACGCAAACCCAGCCATGACGCACCAGGACCTGCAGCGAAAGTTCGGCGTGGCACAGTCCGTCATCGAATCTGCCATGACGCGGACGGTGGCTGAATGGGATGCTTACGCGGGAATGATTATTGAACCCGTTCTTGAGAAAATCACAGCCGTGAAATCTGAAATAACGGTGGATACCGTGAAACCTTCAGAATTCAAGGTGCCCGGTCTCGAACAAGGTTTCGTGAAGTTCAAGCGAAAGCCCGCGAAGATGGGCGATGATTATATTTTTTGGATTCCACGCGTATATATCAAGAACGGGCTCGTCGATCCAAACGCTGAATACGAGATTTATTTACGCAAGGAATCAAAGAAAGAGCCCTTGAGATCCTAGGCGTTAGAAATGCTTTTGGTAATTCGTTACTCTTGTGATACAATCTAGAAATTGCTTATTTTTGAACATCCATCATGGGTTCTTCCAAAAATATGCGAAATACAAGAAATGCAAGAAATAATTTGAATCTATTGAGTCCTCAATATGCTCCTTTATAGATGTTTATCCATACGATAGCCACGTCATGTTAAACCAACCACAGTCATTTTTCTTTGCGTCGTATCAACAATGGCGGTACAATGTCCTTTCACGAACTGCGTTGACGTGGACCAATATTGGATGATATGCCTTAATAAGAAAGTGTTCGAGATCATAGTAAAGCAGGTTCAATTTTTTGGCGTGACCAGGCTATGTGGAATGTGTTCGACGCCGTAAAACTATCAATGTTGATGATATAACGCCGCACGAGATGATGATCACGGATAAAACATCCCAAAAGCCACTTGATTCACCGCAAGGGGTTACCATGTCGAAAAAACCTGGGAGGGATCCGCCAATATTATGCAAGGTGCACCAGGCACGCATCGAAGGCTTGAACTACTTCTGCCACAAGTGCGGATCGGTCTTCTGCCTTGCTTGCATCGCAGAAATTCTGCTTCCCGAAGGGAAATGCGTGGTATGCGATGCTAGCCTTGAAATCTCCGAGGAGTTCCGGTGTGTGATCGATCAAGCCCTGTCAGTCAGGCAAGGGATCGACGGGACGGATGGACTGCCGAAGTATTCAGGAATAACCTTAACGATGCTCACACCAGAGGTCTGGAAGCGACTCGAAGAATTGCAACTTGACGACGATATCATCGAGGAAGTCATTGACAAACTCAAGTATATCCCGCCAGATGACCGCCTCAAGTATCTTGACGCATATTTCGAGGACAATCTTGAATCGAACGATGATTAAAAACGAATTGAAACACGAATCGGGAATTTCCGGCGATAATATCCTTGCTTGTCAAGACCGAACGCGTGCAGATTATAACGATGACTTTTTTTCTCGACACTCGATTCCTTGATATTCTTTTTTGGGAGCGGTATAATCATGTTATCCGATTTTTCGATCTTTCCAATTCGCCCTTGTCCTTTTGGACAGAAAAATGGACAAATGGAGGCGATTCGATCATCTATAAAAAACAGCAATAAATGAGCCAAGGAAACCTGGGCGGAGTAAGGCCTTTTCTTCAATTTCGGAACATGCGGAGCATGATATAATTTACATCATTGTAAAATAAGTTTTATATCCTCATTTCAGGACTAAAGATCAATAATAATTGTTAGGAGAATGGGTGGCAACCGTTGACAGTGATAACATCTCGCGAATTCAAGATAAAATCGTTTAATGTGGATTTAGGAAGTAAACTCACGGTACGGCATGTTGATCTTTCAGGACAACCGATAGATGTGCCGGTACAAGCAATAATTTCTTGCTACAATACTTCTAAAGGAAACCTCAAGGAGGACCATTTTATCCTTTATTTTGTAAATAAAAATCGAACACGGGTCGATTCCAATCCCGATCAATACGACAATTTCACCCACAGCTTGAGTCCGATATTGGATGCAGGCATGATCGTTCCCAGTGAACAATTTTCGTGGTATGTTAATATTCTGCGGGATGAAAAATCTTTGTACGCGTATGCAGACATGAACAATCCTAAAAGGAATAAAATCCACACAGAAGTTGAAGAGCCGGGACAAAGGGAAGCCTTGATAGAACATGTGAATCATTTTCTTCAAGAGTTAGGTAGGCTTGAAGGGTTGATCCAATCATCTATTAACGGACGGGTGATACGCATTGCTTGGAGACGTCTCGCTTTTACAATGCTTCACCAAGCCCAAACACAATGGTGTTGGGCTGCTGTTGCAGCCAGCGTGAGCTCATTCTTCAATTCACTTACAACTTGGACGCAATGCAGTATTGTAAATGCCGAATTAGGCAGGAATGATTGTTGCAATAACGGTTCCAGCGCAAATTGCAACAGGCCATGGTATCTCGACCGAGCTCTCACGAGAACGGGTAATTTTCAAAGTGTTCAGGCACGTTCAGGGACGTTTAATGAAGTGGTAACCGAAATCGATGCTGGTAGACCACTCTGTATCAGGATTGGATGGTCCGGAGGCGGTGGGCATTTTATTGCAGTCGATGGATATGATCATGAACAAGATCTTGTCGGTGTTGAGGATCCTTGGTACGGATCATCGGATGTGGATTATACTGTGCTTCAAACCGCGTATCAAGGCACGGGCACATGGACTCACACGTATTGGGTGCACGCATAATACTAGGTGAACAAGAATGCCATTGAGATTCAAATCAGAACCCTTGGATGTAAAAGAGATCGTGACAAAACGGCTCGGGCAGATGGGGCAGAAAGGATTTAGGATCCCTCGTCTTGCTAAAACTATCGCCGAGGAGGGAGAACAAATACTCGTTCCGGTTCACGGAATGCCGGTCTTTCAAATAGGATTGAATGATTTGGCTAAGGGTGGTACCATCGATGTTGCCAAGCAAACGGGCTGGCGATATTTGTTAGAACACAAGAATAGCGTGATCGCTAGCACGGAAACAGTTCTCGGGCCCGAGCAAAAACATCATTTTGCAGCCGTTACGGAAGGACCTTTAGTGCAAGGCACGGTGTCGGCAATCAAGGCTGCCGATTCGCTGAAAGAAATTTCTACGGGAGAATACGAGGTACGTTTGCTCTTGGTTCCGGCGCTATATGCGATGGCCTTGTGGCTCGTGAACTTACAAAAAGGGTCTGATCTTGCAATACCCATCTCGCCAGCTCCGCCGTACATGACTCCAAACAAAATAATTTCCCTAAACGACCTTCTCTCTTTACTTCAGAAAGAAGCAAAGGCTCTCGTGGAAAATCAGTTAGGTATAGAACCCGTAGGTGGTTAATACTAACGCGACAATCTACTAATTTACCGAGATAGCGAAATCTTTTTTCGATAATAATGGCTTCTTTACCTTCTTCCAGATAATCATGGTCAAAAGAGATGCAATACCGCCAAAAGCCACGATAGAAGATATCGTAATCACTTGCCGCGCAAGAATCGCTTGCGGGTCGATGATCCTGGAGATCAGCATCGGCGTGGAGAATCGTGCCGGCTTGTGCTCGAACGTCGCGTTCAACGAGACGAGAAGGGTCAGCCACTGCCTGGCAGGAAGCAAGTCGACAGGTAATTCGAGCACGACGATTCCCCGTGGGTCGATGATTGTCGTTTCATGGTAGATCATGCTGTCAGATGCATTAAGGATGACGATCGTGGCAGGAAATCTCGATAGAATCGTGGCATTCAACCCGTTGATCGTGATAGCGAGCTCGATCGTGTTGATCTTGCCCTTTTCGAGCACGAGTGCCGTTGTATCGTTACGGGGTGCGATGACTGGTTCATCCCGGTGGAACTCATCGACCAGGATGGCCGTCATCGTTGCACCCGTGAAATGCAAGTCGGGGATTGCCTGGATCGTCAGCACGAAGGATTCGAGCTGGTCGAGGATGGCTTGGGAAAGGATAGCTTTCACGGTCCCGTTCCCGTCCGACACCTCCCACGAGTCGAGAACCACGCTGTCGTTTGCCCGGTAGGCGACTTGAACCCGTGCCTGGTGCATGGGAATGGCCGATGAATTGACTTCCTGGATCAAGAGGAAAGACATGATGCCTTGACCTGTTTCGTGATCATCGAGGTAACCTGCTTGCTCGATGCGGATCGCGTCCCGGTCGATCTTGCTGGCGATGTCGACCGTGCAAGATGCGCTCGTGTATTCATAGGTTCCCTCGATCCAGGCATCGAGCGTCAAGGACTCGAGGAATTGCACTTGAGAAGGCTCGATCGTGATCGTGAAACCTGTTCCTAGAGAGACGAATTGAAATCCTTGATCAAGCACCGTGCCGTTCGACAGCACCAACTGCCACGTCGCGTATAATGATCGATTGGCCTCGCATGTTGCATTCCAGCGCGCGTGGATCTCGAAATGGGCATCGAGGGCGGTGCCGTTGTCGCCGACCGCCTCGGTGATGTTCGTGCATGCCACGAGCAAGCCCGTGCGGTTGATCAACCCGGCGAGTGGCTGTTCGATGAAGACTAATTCCAAGCGAAGCGAGTCGTGATTTTGCAGCGTGAAGGAGAAATTTTCCAGGTAGATCAAGAAGCTTTTCTCGATGTAGACGTCAAGAACGCCACCGCTATTCACGAAAAGATCATCCTGGGCAAGCACCTCGTCGCGATCGTTCGTGATCGTGCGCGTGAAGCCCAATCCCGCGTGGTGGAAGGTCGGGTCTTGCACGCTCGTCACGAGATAGGTCGCGTTCAAGCAGTCCATCCGTCCCGTGGAGTCGTTGCCGAGGTACAGCGACGTGAACGCGCACGAGAGCTCCTCGGGATATACCATGATCGGGTATTCGTGGCGGTCTTCGGCGTATGACACGCCATCGAACTTGGCAAGGATGATGACCACCTTGCCTTGTTCCCTCCGGCCCTGCATTGACCACTCGCCAGGATCGAGGTAGAAACTCCAGACATGGTTGATGGCCGGCCCCGTTTCTTGATAGAGGGGGCTACTATCGATCTTGGAAACGCTGTTATAGAGCGTGAACTGGACTTGCCCCATCTGGATGGGGGCCTCGTAGTACATGTACCACGTGGCATTGACGGTCACGCGAGAACGCAGCCGGGCGGTCACGACGGGCGGGGGGTTACCCGACATGTTGACGTCGTTGATCCGCGCGGACAGCAGGCCGAAATCGGTGCCGGTCGCGCTTTCTATCCGTGGAGCCGTGGCAAGCAACGTTCCTGCAATGACGAACGCGATGGCCACGGCTCTGGACGTTTTCATTTTTAGCATCGGTAGAGAAATCTCACGAATCTATAAAAACGGCTTGGATTTTCCCGATCCCTTCGCGATCCATCCCGGGTGCCCGTGTCACCCGCAGAGCGCGAAAGGGGCTCACGGAACATTCCTGCCGGATAACCGGGATTCAGCCTTGCCGA
>JAUQYW010000240.1 GCA_030587525.1 Candidatus Sigynarchaeota archaeon
TCCAGTACTTGAAAACCATCTCAGCCATCGTGAACCAGCATGCTTTCGATCGCTACGTGGTCGCCACGGATTACGACACGGAAGGCAGCGTCATCGGGTACAATATTCTCCGGTTCGCTTGCACGCATACCCCCTCACAGCTCCAGGCAGTCGTCGGGAAAGCACGGCGCATGAAGTTCTCGGCCCTCACGCAGGGTGAGCTCCGCCAATCGTGGTCAAAAATGGAACCCGCGCTGGATTGTGCACGGATAGAAGCCGGTTACACGCGGCACCTCGTTGATATCTTGTTTGGACTCAATCTCTCATCCGCGTTGACCAGCGCGGTGAAGCACGCTGGAAAGGGATTCCAAGTCTTTTCTATAGGGCGGGTCCAAGGCCCGACCTTGAAAGAGGTATGCGACCGGGACAAGTCAATCGAGACTCACGTCCCGGAATCGTATTGGGAGGTCCGGGCGAGGACCATGATCGACGGCAAGGCGTGCTTGCTCGAGAGCATCCCCCTCGTCTTCAAGCAAGAACTCGACGCGAACGCGATCAAGAAGGATTGCGAAAATGCACGTGCAATCGTATCGAGCATCCAGGTCAAGAACGTGGCCAAGAAACCACCCGTGCCATTCAACCTCGCGGGATTGCAGCGTGAGGCCAGCCATTTGTTCAAGTTCAAGCCCTCGAAGACGCTCAAGCTCGCTGAAAAACTGTATCTCGATGCCCTGATCTCGTACCCGCGCACAGATAACGAGATCATCCCTCCCACGATCGATGCAAGGGCGCTGCTGAACCAGCTCGGAAATCAAGCGACATACAAGGCTATCGTGGACGAGATCCTCCGGGCCGGGAAGCTTATTCCGTCGAAAGGTACAAAAACAGATGATGCGCACCCGCCCATACTCCCGACCGGCCTTTCAGCCCCTTCCAGCTTGGCAAAAGACGAGGAACGGTTGCTCGATCTCGTCACGCGGCGATTTTTATCTTTACTCGGCACGGATCTCACGTGGAACGAGAAAAACAACGAGATCATCTCGAACGGCCACCCGTTCAGGCTCGTCACCCGGCACCTGGTTTCCCCGGGCTGGACGGCGTTTTATCCCTTCTATCCGACGAGCGACTTGCATGACACGGTTTCGTTGAAGGCAGGCCAAGAGCTTTCCATCGACACGATCGACGTGGCACGGAAGCAGACGCAACCACCACCGCACCATTCCGAGATCACGCTGATGGGATACATGGAACGGGTCAAGATCGGCACGAAAAGCACCCGTGCCGAGATCATCGAAAAATTGAAGGAACGATCCTACATCGACAGCGACCCAATACGGGCGACCGACCTCGGGAAAAAGATCGTGGAACTGTTTGAAAAATTCCTCCAATCCATCGTCACCGTGGACTTGACCAGGGACCTCGAGGACGACATGGACGCGATCCTCGAGGGCAAGCAAAAAAAGCAGGCCGTGATTGCCAAGACGACGGCGGTGTTGAAGACCATCATCTCGCAATTCAAGGCGAGGGAACTGGACATCGGGAATGAACTGGGCGCTCTTGTCGGGCAGCAGTCTCCCACGCAGCGCACGCTGGGCACTTGCCCCGTTTGCAAGCAGCGATCCCTTGTGCTCGTGAAGTTTCGGGGTCGCAAGCGATTCATTGCTTGCGAGGGCTACCTCCAGAAATCGTGCACCGCGTCGTTTCCCGTCAGCCAAGCCGGGCAGATTTATCCGACCGGCAAGACGTGCCCGCATTGTGCACATCCGCTCGTGAAATGCTACGGGAAAGGCAAGAAGCCGTGGATTTTCTGCGTGAACTGGGTAAAATGCCCCGGAAGCAAGAAGCCTGGCGCCGGAACCGGGAATCCTTAAGCAACGATGCCTTGCTCGGTGATGCGAAATCTCGCGGTTTTTTCAGGCATGCACGCGGCTTTTATC
>JAUQYW010000743.1 GCA_030587525.1 Candidatus Sigynarchaeota archaeon
GATCAATTCACGTTTGATCAACTGTAGCGAGGTAACGTCTTGTTGCGCAGGAGCATCGATGATTTTATCCTCCAGATCATCAACCAAATCCTCTAATCCCTCAAGAATCTTGTAATAGTTATCGATTGCATAATCCATCAAGAGGTAGAGAAGGAAATCATTCCCCATCTTCCTCGTGTTACCGTGCTTGCTTATTATCCGTTCCTTGAGCGGCCTAAAAAAGTCTGAATTGCAGTCTTGTTGAAATGTGAGAACATGTGTTTTCGTGAGGATGATGCTGTTCTGGAAATTCTTCACTTCGAATTTTTCTTTACCCTTGTAAAACACGTTGAATTCGATGAAAATATAATCATCCTGTTCCACGATCTTGGGACGTTGTTCAACATCGATGATATCCTCGACGACGATGGGATGCAAATTGAAGACTTGACCAATCTTCTGCACGGTCTCCACGTCTTCAACCCCGTCCACGTCGATCCAGGTAACGCCCTTGTAAGACGAATCCAGTAGCGCAGCGGAATCTGTGATGTCGACAACGGTTTCAAAATAATCACTTTCATTGTATAGGGTTTTCGTGATGATAGCCTTTCCCTTCGGGTGTGCTATGCAAGCGTCTTTCACGGGTGGAACAGTGCTTGTCGAATTGTCGACCATGATAGTTCTTTCCTCTACCATCGAACATAAATCCCTTTCCATCGACATCAGAACTTCGATCAAAGCACGCCGAGGATCGCGCACACGATCGCCAAGTATCCGATGCAGAGAAGGATGTGTAGTACAGAGAATTTGATGCCGACCCGCGTCATCGACTTGTAATTGACCCCGGGAATGTCGCTCTTCTTTCCTATTGCAACTGTCACGACATATGGCGGGGCACCTTGGACGAGAAAGTTGCCACCGATGTTGAGCCCGAGGATGAATGCTACGAGAATCGGGGCTTGGGTTGCCCATGTTCCACCGAGAGAAGGCACCAGCGCGAACATGGTACTAAACACCGGCAGAAAGAAAACGGTCGCGGGATTCGGCGAGAGTGCACTGGTGATCAAGCTCGAAACGACCAAGATGACGATGGACGCCACGAGCACGTTGCCGGTGGCGATTTGTATGACGAAAGCGCTGATCAAGCCCATGGTCCCGTTGTTCACCATACAACCAGTGATGATGAACAAGGCGATGAAAAAGAACACGGTGCTCCAATCGACCTTCTTGAACACGTCTGGGAGCGACTCGCGTTCCAGCCAGCACATGACGATGGCCCCGATGCTCGCGACGATGAACGTGTAGGGAATGATCACCAGGCAGGCAACGATGATGATGAAGGTTATCGCCGCCGTCTTGAATTTGCGCGGATCCTTGACGACCAGCTTCGCGTCGAGCACCTTGAGTAAAACATCTTTGAATTCCTCGGCGGGTGGCTCTTGTTTCTTGATCTCGAAAAAATCGAAATACCAGATCACGAGCAGCATGGAAAGCACGAGGATCGGGAACATGAACGCTGCAAACCATGCCACGCCGAGATGAAAATCAGCCGCGATGATGATGTTCTGGGAGTTGGAAAATGGCATGAATAAGTTGCCGATATTGAGGCACACGGCGATGCCGAAAATGAACGGTTCAACGCGAATTTTCAACACCTTGCACGCTTGCACCACGATGGGCATGTAGATCAACGCAACACTCACGTCTTCGAGCACCGCCGAGGTAAACGTTGCCATGATGCAGATCATCGCGAAAAACACGCGTGGATTGCTTTTCGTGAAGTGGATGATTTCAACAGCGAGAAACTGGAACACGCTGTTTTTTTCCATGATGATGACGATTATGTTGATGGAAATGATGTAAATCAGCGGTTCGAACCGTATGAACTTGATGAAGTCGGGCGCGGGGGAAGGAAACGCCAAAACTGTGACGATGCCGCCAATTATCATAGCCATAATTGCATATGCAGTCAGGTCGAGTTTTGGCTTCGCAGCAACGACCGGGATTAGGATAAATAGCACCAGGACGAGTATTGCTGCGATGATTTCTCCGACCATGCATTTGGCACCCCGCCACGCGTCGATCTATATTTTTCGCATATAATGCATCGTGTTAAAGGCTTTGTCATTCTAACCATAATGACCACAATGGACGACCTTTCGCGCGATCACGATTTTCGCGACAAAAGTCTAACACATTCTAATCCCCGATGAAATTTACAAGGTACCGGCGCAATTTGATGGATGAAAACATCATCGATCCGCCGATCCACGCTGAAAATTGGCGACTTTGACCGAAAGGTTGTGGTTCGAGAATCTTCACTGGAGTTGAGACGCGTGCTTGCACTTCTTTTTCCAGCCGAGATCCGAGACCAGGAATCAAGCTCGTCCCGCCTGCAAGCACGATTCGAGAATAGAGGTCCGGACGCATCTCAGCGGGACATCGATCGATGGTCGCTCTCACTTGGACATCGAGAGGATCGAGTGACTTTCCCGCGATACGTGGACTAAACAATACTTCGGGGCCCAGGTAACGGTGGGTTCCAACCGCGAGTTCTCGACCATCCGGCATCGTGTAAATCTTTTCGACATACTGTTCGGCTTCTGTGGAAGGATCTTTTGCCACGTAACCCAGTTTCACCAGAATATCCTCAGCGATCAGAAAAGCATCTGAAGGCCACGGCCGTTCTAGCAGGGGTAAGCTCGTGAACACGTTGCGAGCAAGGTATTGGGTTATGTCACGACCACCCATAGCAAATTGTTGGTTGGCAGCCGGTATCAACTCCCCCTCGTACACGGGCGCGATCCAGCCTGTCGTGTCCCCGAGATCGACCACGACGCCAGAATCCATACCGGACGCGTACAATGCTAGGACCGCTTGTGGTACCACGTAAACTTCGGACACGTGAAACATGTTGTACAGGAACCTTGCTATCGCTTCGATGTCGGCTTGCTGGGCGGCGGGATTATATGTTATCAGCAAAGAACGACCGGCAGGATCGACCCTCAAGTCGGTATAAAAAAGATATCGCATGATCTTGTCCATCGCGTCCCAATTTTTCACGACACCTCGCTCGCAAAGAAAATTAAGGTTTAAATCGAGTCTATGCAAGTATACCTCATCGCCTACCGCGTACCCCCGTTCAAAAATGTCTAACATGTACCTTTCGACGTCGCTCGGACACCCTGGTTTGTGCTTGAAAAATCCGATGGCAGCGGGAAGATCACGACAACGCGGGCATTCTTCCCCAGCGAAGCCAGCCTTGATGGTTGTAGACCCGATGTCGATCACGATAGGCACGGGGTCAACGAAGGGATCACGTGCGTTTTTTTCATCCATGGTTTGAGCCACGTGGTTCATCATATCGGGAGAAAATTGGAAATGACTGAGAATTCCGTTGCGTGGAATAAACAAGATCGAGTTTTATTATGTTTTCCAAGGCAAGAAGAAATCGACAAAGCTACCAAATGTAAAACACGTGAAATCGTGTCTTGAAAGAGAAAACAAGAAAAAAATTAAGATATAAGTAAAAAAAAGTCGAAAGATATGTTGAAATTTTAATGAATCAAAACATCCTCAAATAAAAGAAATATTTACTGAGCCACGACAACCTTCTTGCCGAAGAGCACGGTTTTGGCAGTCTCATAAGCCACGTCGTAGTTGAAGAGTTTCATACCCTTCGTGTCAGCAGCTTGCTTGAGCATATTGCTCTCGGTGATGTATTTCAAGCCACCCAGCGCAAGCGCCCCGGTGCCGAATATGCCCGGGTAGATCTCCTTGTCCTCGTGCTTGGCTTTCATGCCTTCGACGCCTGCCGGGGGCACCGCGTTGATGTCGACGACGAGTTTCGTGCCTGAGAGCTTCTCCATCACCGCCTTGGACAAGATCTGGACACCAGCAGTCGCGACCGACCAGATGATGTCGGCATCCTTCACCACGGGCAGTTTTTTGTCATCGGTGGCCGCAAAGACCGGAGTGATGGGGGTTGCGTCC
>JAUQYW010000790.1 GCA_030587525.1 Candidatus Sigynarchaeota archaeon
GTTGTTAAAATACAAGTTGATTTCTTTCGTGATGAGTGGCGAGACGTACAAGAAGATGAAGATGATAGGGATCGCACAGAGGATGGAAAACGCGGTTATTGCCGCCGCGGTCCACATGTATTGCTGCAAATCGGGAATCGTGAAAAAATTCTCAATGATCAAGATGCCGATGCCGAGCACGAGGATGGCCCCGTAAAACGATCGCAGGATCGTTGCTTTGAACCCGGTTTGCTCCCGCTCGCTCGAGTACTCGAAAAAGTACATCTGGTTATCTCCGGCGGACATCCGGTGTAATTTAAACGTGAACTCGAGCAGCGAGATCCACTTTCTCATAATCTTGATGAGCAAGATGCTCGTGCCGAAGAAAAATAAGAATACACCTGAAGCTACGATGATCAAAATTGTGACAAGTTCTGGTGTGAACCCGGCGTGGCTGAACATGTCGAGCAACTTGATATCCACGCCCTCGACATAGATTTCCGTCCAGAACACGAGAAATATACCCGCGAAGAGGAACGCTCCGGCGATGATGAAGCCCAGTGCCAATCCAGTCCGGCTCTCGCGGTGCTTGCGCAGCTTGGTCCTCAAGATCGATTCCTTGCGCTTCAAGTCCACGATCTCGATGAGATTGCATTCCTTGCAATGAAGGATAAACACATTCTTCAATTCGCTGCGATAACTCGGCGTATAATACAGCTCGGGCAGCTTTACCTTCTGGTATTTTTGCAAGTTGTACTGGATCTGCTTCCCTTCCTCAGATTCGATGGCGATTTTTTCAACCTCGGAACTATCGCAAGACGGGCATTTCAACGGCACGATGGACACCCACGTGGTAGTTTTCGGATATTGTAACGTGTTGTTATAATCCGTTCTTGAAATTCTAGAAGGTCATTACAGATATAATCATTTGTCGTTTAGCTTATGCTCTTCAACTGCACGTGTAGATTCTACCGTCTTTCCGCTCGATGATAAGGGCCGTTTCTTTTTCACGTCAGCAAGCAACAAGCCATAAAGCGCGACGAACGCCACTATAATGCCGACCACGTGGTACCATTGTAATGATTCCCCAAGGAAAGCCGCGGCGAGCAGGGCCGTGATGAGGGGGCTAGGGATGCTGATGGCCGTGGCGATGTTCAAGTCGAGGTGCATGATTGCCCGGTACCAGCAATAGTGGAGCATGGTATAGTTCGCTCCCATCAAGAACATAAACAGGAAATGCGTCGGCTCGGCGATTTGCCAGGCACTGCTGCCGCCAGTTCCGATCATATAAAAGATTCCGAGTATCGAGCCAGATATCGTGGTGCGAATAACGATCATCTGGGATGCGGTCACATCGTGATCCATGAGCATTCGCTTCGATAGCGCGTGGCCGATACTCCAGAGCACGGGTGCGATGAGCAATAACACGATGCCAGGGGAGATCACACCTGCTTGCCACGTGCCCTTGGTGGCCACGAAAAAAATCGCGGCGCACATGACCGCGATGCATGCGATGTGATATCTCGTGATTTTTTCCTTCAAGAAGAAATACCCGATCACGACCGCAGATATTGGCATCGTCCGAAGCGAAACGGCACCGGTGATGCTATCCGTGCTCGATAATCCGATGACAATGAAATACGTGGAAAACGCGAAAATAATGCCGATGGCCACGAACCAAAGCCAATGGCATTTCCACGCGGCACGGGTTCCGATGATCTGCCGAATCGGCTTGCGAGCGATCTTTTGCTCCAAGAAAGCTACTGGCAATATGGTCGTCAATTCGATCACGATGGTCATGAAGGTGAACAACAGATCCTCGAGGTCGCCCGGGCGTGCATTGTTGATGATGGGCTGGAACCCGTTTCCGAGCAGCACGAAAATGGCAAAAGCGAGTCCGGTGAAGGTCGCTGTTTTTTTCCCGGCGTCGAGCATGATTTCATTTCATTCCATGCGTGGGCGGTAATGAAGTGATGGATCACGCATACTTCACCTAAAGATTATTATCTGTGAACTTGATTCTTGCGACATGGTGAAAGAAATTGAGTAGCTTTCTATTCATCGATGCTGTCATCGGGAATGCCATCCTGGTCATCATGCTGATCATTGCTATCCACAAAAAAAATAAACCGTGGATCGCCATCATGGCCGTGGCCATCGTTGTCGTGAATATCTTCATCGTATTCGGTTTTATTAGCTTTCTTGAAAATTGCAGAATCAACGGCATCTGTTGAAAAGAAGAACCCGCCCAATCACCGTCAATTGCCGTTTTTATCGAGACTGGTCGATCATAACACATTTGTTTTGAAGCATGATGTTCCTGGATCAACCGGATCCATAAAAAGATTGAAAAAAAGTAACGCGAACGGATTCAAGCCGGCTCATTTTTTCGCTTTCGTGGATGTCTTCTTAACAGCCACGAGGCCTGCCATGTAATTCCAGCAATCCGACTCGACGGCCATTTTGACGGGGTCCATGGCAGCGATCATGGCCATGAATTGCACCGGCGTCATCCAGAAGGACTGGATGTCCTCGGTCTGCTCCATCTCGGTCTTGCCGACGGCCGCCGGGTCAACCTCGCAGAAGACGACCGTCGTGGATTCCGACGTGAGGCCCGCGCTTTTCGGCATCAAGGGACTGGTCGAGATGACCGTCCCCTCATACCCCGTTTCCTCCTTCAGCTCCCGCAAAGCTGCCGTGCCGGGTGCCTCGCCGGCATCGACGAGGCCC
>JAUQYW010000800.1 GCA_030587525.1 Candidatus Sigynarchaeota archaeon
TCTGGGGCTCCAATGGCCTGGGATTCTCCTTCCTGGACCCCGAATACTTAGGCGTTTCGAACATGCTCATCTTCCTGGTGTTTTACATCCAGTTTATGCTATCCTCGATTATGGAATTCTGCCGCTTCTCGCGAAAGTTCGACTTCCCGTTCTTGAGCACGCTCGCCAAGGGCTTGCGGGCGTCGGAGATCGAGGTGTTCGGATCGCACGTGTATATGGCCGCGGGATTCTTATTTGCCTCCTTTTTCCTGCCTCCGCTCGGCTTGCTGGCAATTTTTGGATTAAGCTGCTTCGGCGATACCGCCGCGGCACAAGTGGGTATGCGGGTGGGCAAGCACAAGCTCGGGTTCAACCGCAAAAAATCCTGGGAGGGCTTGATCGCTGGAGCGATAACCAGCTACATCGCAGCGAGTTTGTTCGTCGGCTGGATCTGGTCCGGGGTGGCGACCGCCGTGTTTGTCGCGGTCGATGCGCTCACGTCCAACCGGTTGAAGGCCAGCGACAACATCGCGTTTCCAGTGTTTGTCACGATAGCCTTCTTAGCATTCTCGCTCTTCCAGATACCGTACGCCCCGTTGATCGCCATTCCGAGAATATAAATGCTATGGTCCAATTTTTCGCAAGTCCTGGATCTTCTCGAGAAATTTGATGAGACGCTCTCTCGCGGCATCATCCTTTTCGAGTTTGACGAGCACGGGCGCGAGCTTCTCTATCTTGTAATTGTAAATCTCGCCATACAATGTCTTCATGACGAGCGAGAAAAAAATGGGGTCAAAAATAAAGCTCATGAGGTGCGCGAGCGATAAAAAAAAAGCAGACTCCCCCGCTTCCGGCGTTCCGGGTAGTGATATTGGCAAGATATCGAGCCTCGTCTGGCTTATCAAGTCAAGGACGTTCATGAGCACGAGGAACACGTAGATCAGGATGTTCAAGAGGGTGAAGCGCTCGAATTTATCTTGCACGGGGCTCCAGATCGAGTATTTCTTCACGTTCGGCACTGTGGAGATCAGCGCCAGGTCATCATCATCGAGGAATTCCGGGTTCGCCGAATCTTGCTTCACGATGAGCTCAATGCGAGCCGTGATCCATGCCTTGTTGATGGCAAGGTGGACGCAAGAGATGAATGTCAGGGATATTAGGAACATGAAGGATCTAAAGATGGGAACGAAATAATGGGGCGAGATAAGGGCTTCATATCCAAGCGTGATGAGCAAGAAGAGGGAAATGATATAGCCCGAAAAGAATATACCATGAATGTAGGATTCATCCCCGAAGGGGTGCTGATACAATGGAACGCCCTTGATTGCCGTGTTCGGCTTCAGCAACTCGGCGATCTTAAAGTAGAGGGCAAAAAATCCCAGGCAAGAGGGTATAGCTACAAGATAAACACCGAAGCCCCAGCCTTGGCTGAAGAACATGACGAATGCAACGAGCGTGATCACGACGGTTCCAAGAACGGAATAATGAACCAGCACGTCCTTGGTAGCGATTTTTTCCGCGCGTTCCATGGCATTTCACGTGATTCTTTCCGCCGAGAGCCCGTACATGATGTCAGTGTTCATTGAGCTCTATGTTTTTGAACATTTTTACCTTTGGTAGTGATCATGGTTTCAGAAATTCCTTGTACTTCCGATCATTATATTGGTTCAAAGTGAATGTATCCACCCCCTTGAGCGTTTAAAGCCATCCGTTTTTCATCAAAATGCATTGCCAGGATTATCATGCTTGGGCCAGCGGACCTGTTTCCATACAAGCGTTACAGAAACGAGCAAGAAGAATTCATCTTGAAGAGTTACAAGATTTTAAACGAAGGCAACCATCTCGTCGTGTCAGCGCCCAACGGGTTTGGCAAAACAACTTCCGTGCTGTGCGCGACTTTGCCCGTCGCGTTGGAAAATGATTTGAAAATCGTGTATTGTTGTCGGACGCACACGCAGAATTCGAGGGTCATCGCCGAGTTAGGAGCCATCCACGAGCATTTGAAGGAAAAGGGCCTCGTGCAAGACAACGATGAGCTCGCTACCAGCTTTGCAGGGGTCAGCCTCCGGGGTCGAAACGAGATGTGTTTCAAGGAGCAGATCCGGGAGACGGAGTTGAGTCCGGGCGATGCATCCGCAGTATGCTCCCAGCTCCGAAAGGATAACAGGTGCATCTATTATAAGAATTTTCAGAAGTTCACGGGGGAAGAAAAAAAACTCAGTTCCCTCTTGAAGAAATGCGCGCTTGATTCTGACGAGATCATGAACGCGTGCAGCGAGAAAAAAATATGCCCGTACTTCTTTAGCAGGGATCTCTTGAAGACATCCCGGATTGCCGTGTGCAATTACAACTGGTTCTTTAACCCATCCATCCAGGACAAGTTTTTGGAATCTATCGACGCGGCGATCGAGGACATTTTGCTCGTCATCGACGAGGCGCACAACTTGCCGTCGATGTCCGAGGAAATCCATTCCCTGAAGATGGGGAAATTCACGATCAGCAACGCCAAGAAGGAACTGCGGGATTATTACTCATCCCAGCAAGGCCTCGACAGTATCGAACGGCTCCTCGTGGCATCGGAGGAGTTATTTGACGAGTACGAGAAAAAAGCTGGCAATCAAGACGAGATCGAGGTCGATGCCCGGGAGCTCATCGAACACATGGAAGCCAAGGTAGGCGCGAAATTAACCAATGTCTTGAAAGATCTGGATGAAAAAGGGGACGAGATCCAGAAATTCAAGCTCGAGGCTGGAAAGAAGAGCCCCCGTTCGTTCTGCAAGGCCGTCGCGCGGTTTTGGATGGAATGGCAATACTCGACGATGGACAAGGCCGCTTATTACCATTGCTTTTCGGCAGACAAGGGGAAATACACCTCGGGATTTTCATTCGAAGCCGTGTGCCTCGATCCCGGGCTCGTGGGCATCAAGCACATCCTCGATAACGTGTACGGGTCGATATCCCTGTCCGGGACGATCA
>JAUQYW010000012.1 GCA_030587525.1 Candidatus Sigynarchaeota archaeon
TGCGCGGTAATGGCGCTCGGTTTTTCAGGCGCAGCAATGAAGAGCAGCAGCGTGATGGCTGCCACGGTTATGCTTGCGGCGATAATAACTCGTATTCGTAGTTCTATTTTCATGATGGTTCGACCAGGGATTTTTTTCTTCGTGTTATGGATGCAGGTGTTTGTGGTTATTCGGGTTGTATTGTATGTTCACCCGCTGGATTGAAACTATCGTCTCGAAAACATTTGTTTATCATAATTTGATCTCGGTTTTATCGCTAGTCTGCTTGGTCGCGTGCCCGCAGTATGGGCAGAATGCTGCTCTTTCAAATCCTGCGGGAAATCGTTGTCCGCAATTTTGACAAGCGCCAACTAATGGGGGACTCATGGATTTTTCGGGCGCATGCGTTTCCGGCCGGCGATAGACAATTTCTTTGACTTTTGGCCTCCGCCTGATCTTGTAGACCCAGGGTTCCCGCCGTGCTCGCTCTTTCACGCGATGCGGAAGTTTCTTGTACCGTGCAATACCAAGCGTGATGGCAATAGCGACTACGCCGATGAGGACGATAATACCAACAATCGAGGACGTAGGAATTGGAGTATAAAGTTCACTAAACCATAAAACCATATCGGTATCTCCTGAGCCGTAGCTATATGTACACCCGCATATGTAGATGTACTTCCCGATGCCCCACATAGCATTGCCAACATCGTTAGCGGGACCGCCCCAGGTACCATTCCAGAGTCGGTTTCCCGCGGCATCCCATTTGACCAGTATTATGTCGCTATATCCCGCGCCGTAACTGTCCGTCGATCCGCACGTGTAAATGCTGCCAGCGCCATCGCCCCACACGGCAGAGCCCTCATCAACTGCGGAGCCACCCCATGTGCGGTTCCAGACTTGGTTTCCAGCCGAGTTCCATTTGATCAACACCATATCATTTTCTCCTGCGCCATAACAGCATGTATCACCACATGTGTAGATGCTGCCCTTCCCATCGCCCCACACGGCATTGCCATAATCATCTTGGATACCGCCCCATGTGCGGTTCCATAACTGGTTCCCAAGTGAATCATAATTAACCAACACCACATCGTACCCTCCCGAGCCGAAACTCATCGTGGAACCGCAGGTATAAATAATACCCGTGCCATCCCCCCACACGCCATAGCCTTGATCCCATTTGATACCGCCCCACGTGCGGTTCCAGATTTGGTATCCATCCGAGTCCCATTTGACTAACACCAAGTCATTTCCTCCCGCGCTGAAGCTGTACGTGTCCCCGCACGTGTAGATGCTGCCCGTACCATCGCCCCACACGGCAGCCCCCTCATCGACTGCGGCGCCACCCCACGTGCGGTTCCAGAGCTGGTTCCCCTCTATATCCCACTTGACCAGCAACAGATCCACACTTTTCGTATCTCTGTCCGTGGACCCGCATGTGTAGATGCTACCCTTGCCATCGCCCCACACAGCCCTGCCAACATCGTAGATTTCACCCCACGTGCGGTTCCAGATCTGGTTCCCTTCTGAGTTCCATTTGACCAGCACCATAGCGAGCCACATTGGGGCAAAACTTTCCGTAGACCCGCACGTATAGATATTTCCAGTACCATCCCCCCACACGCCGTGGCCCGTATCAATGACATAGCCACCCCATAATCTAACGGTCGAATTTTCTGCTTCTGCTGGCGCAACTCGTTCAACAGTTAGCGCGGCGATTGCCCTTGGACTCGCAGGCGCGAGGATGAAGAACAGCAGCGTGATGGCTGCCACGACCGTTCCGGCGGCGATGGCCTTGCACGTGGATGGTTTCATAATATAATCTCTACCTCTTGTGTGCAAATCACGAGTCCTACCATGCTCAACCGTAATAAAGATTGGCACTCGCGATGTGATTCCTCGTTCGTTTCCGAAACTGGAAAGCAAGGATGTCCTGTTTTTATATTCAATTTTGATCTTTTTTATAGATTTCTTGTTTAGAAATTTATTTATGATCCGATTCGAGTCATTATTAATTTGGCGTCAATGCTTCGCGGGGTGTATCAAGTGCGTGGCATTTGTCGCTGCTCTCAAGCTCATTCCCGTAGTGGATCAAGAAAATGAAAGGATATAAAGATATTAGCCACGATTTGCGATGATTTGTGGCAAGCCGCAGTTTTTTTTCTTCGGAAACTGGCACATCACGTCTTCTGGCAACACGTGGTTCTCGATGGCAAAGATCTCGGCAAGGTAGAACAAGTCCGAAGGCCTCAAGCCCAACGGGTCTGGCGCGTAGCCATCCTTTCCGGAGGGAACGATGCACAGCTTTGAAAAGCTGTTCTCACATGGGAACATTGAGCATTCCAAGCACCGGGTGGGACAGACGTACACCGCGCCGCCGTCCATGGACACCTTGAAAAGCCATTCTGCTTGGGGGATGATGACGTTTTTGTTGCCGGCGTCGAATTCTGCCCCGGCCTTGCATAATATATCAACGAGGGTTGGACTTGCTTGTGGAATTTTACTTCTTTGTCCCTGTGGACCCTGTGGACGGGGCCGGGCTGGGCCGAGTTCGTCAACTAAACCGACGGGCAAGAACGATATGCCTGGCTTGTCCATGATGACATTTTCGAGTGCGGTATCCAGGAAATTGGCCGCGCTTGTCGCTACGGTGCACGGTTCATGAAAAATGGATTCGATCGAGGTCAGCAATGGCGTTAAATCCCGGTTATCCGCGTCCCCGAGGTGTACCGCGATGCAGAGGCGGGCATCACGCGACATTTTTTTCGCATGCTGCATCGCGGTGACGAGCGGCTCGATGGCCGGGTCTTGGCGCCACGTGATCATGATGAACCGGGCGAGCCTGAGCCCGATGTCGGCCATGGCCGGAAATCTCTGGATCCTTGTTATCTTGAACAGCGTGCACATGACATTCAGGTGCTCGGTGGTGCCCGGTTTTGCCAAGGTTTTGGTATTGCTGCCGAGCTCGAGACCCATCAATGCCATGGTGGAAACATAACTGCCCCTCGCGGTGAGGTTATCAAACAATCGATCCGCGACCGCGGTTGTTTCAATTTCTTGACGGGCTTGGATGATCGTTCCCTTGATGATGTAATCGAACATGGATTCACCACTTTATGCAAAGCACGTTCTAAAGTTCGCTAGGCGTGGCGGATTGCGGGCCCTCCTTATCGTAGTAAAAACACGCGGTTTTAAGGATGCGCGGAACAAGACGTCACTATGCTCATGAAAGAAGTAGCGTCGTCTTGGTTATCGTGAGCAGAAATGGTAGTATTAAACACGTCATCCTTTACTCAGCCTTCTGGATGTAATACTTTCTACCTTTTTTCTCGACAAGGCCGTTGAGAATGGCATCCTCCACCAGCAATTTCTTGAGTTTCAGGAGCGATCTGTTCTTTTTAACGCCGAGCTCCTTGCGGATCTTGCTGAACGAGAAATACGTGTAGCCGGCATCGGCGTAGGCGTCGATAGTCGTGAAAACGTTATTCTTGTTCACCTTGTACATCTTTCCCGTCTCGGACGGTAGCACGTGCTTCGCCACGGGTTCCTCGGCAGCAACAGTTTGCTCTTCTTGTTTCTTCGGCGCTGCCTTGGGCTTCGCTGCGAACGCGTCATGCAGCTTGGCTGCTTCCATGCTCGCCTTGTCCGGCAATACCTCGTCAACCTTGGGGGTTGCGGGTTGCTTGCTCTCGGCTTTCACCGCGAGCTTAGGCGTGGCAGGTTCTGCAGATGGAGTTTTCGCAGCAGCGGGCGCTTTTTGAACCGTTGCCGTCGAAGCCTTGGGCGCTGCTGGCTCGGCCGTTTTCTTGACGGCCGGAGCAGTGGTTTTCGCCGGTGAAGCAGGCCTCTTCATATCTTCCTCGGCTTCCTCGTCATCATCGATCAGGTCTTCTGGTTCCAGCTTGATACCGCTGTAGGCCTGCTCGATCTGCCACGTGATGAGGCTCAAGATGGAAACCGCAAGGCAACCCGCGTCCACGAGCCATAACCAGATGATGCTGGAAAACCAGATTCCCGTGACCATGAACAGCACGATGGATGCTGCCAGGAACACGGAGAACCCGAGTTTCTTGAGTTGTAGAGATACCACGATATTATTAGGTCATCGCGGTGAATATAAATAATTTCACGGAGCCGCGACGCGTCGATCTTCTTACAAGAGTTGGTCCCCAATTCTTTGAATAAGCAAGGTTTTCATATGTTAACGTGATGATCACCGCCCCGTGCACCCGCGTCGCAGAAGGCGCGGGCCACTCTCTTCCCTTTCTCCTCTTCTCCCCATCCTTCCATGCTCTTTTTCATTTTTTTCGGGGCGGGATCATTCCTTTCCCTTGCACGACAGATTAAGATAAAGAAAAATAGCTGGTCGTTGCCCGAGTACTTCGGTTCATTGCTTGTACTTTTTCATCAAGTCCTTTTCCGAGGGGAAGGTTGTCTTCATGGCGTAGGACTTCCCTTCCGCGGCGGCGATGCTATACTTGACGAGCTCGTTCGTCCTCAACACGCCGAGGATGCCGTTCGCGTGGCCCTCGAACTCGATGGACCACGTGCCCGTGAAACCCGCGTCGTGTAAGATCTTGCATGCCTTCGGATAGTCCAATTTCTTCTCGAATCCCTTCTCGTCGAAGTCATATGCCTTGGCATGGCAGTAAACCGTGTTATTTTTGATAATTTCAAGGGCTTCCCAGCGCATGTAATCGTTCTCGTAATTCCCGATGTCGAAGAGCCAGCAGAGAGACTTCGAATGCCATTTTTCGTTGACGAGCTTCATGTAACGGAAATTGCTACTGTAACTGTGGTGCGTTTCGATGGCGATGACGACACCGAGCTTCTCGGCCTCCATCAGCAAGGGATCGACCACGGGCGCCGATTTGTCTACCGCTTCCTGGATCTGCTCGTCATACTCTTTCCACTCGTCCTCGGTAAAATCCGGCATCGGCTGGAATGCTTTTGCCAGAGGGCCATCACCGACCTGGAACCTGACATTCTTGATTCCCGCTCCCTGCGCGAGGTTCAGCCATTCCTTACCTTCCTTGACGCAATCATTGATATCGCTTGGCTTGGCGAGCAAGTGCACGTGAGGCCCGATGGCAAAGACCGTGATGCCATTATCCGCGAGCATCTTTACATCCCTTGCAAGTGCATCCTTCTTGAAATGCCTATCAAGCAATTCCATCCGGGTGATGCCAGTGTCCTTGCAGATGGCGATGACCGAGTTCATGTTCTTTTTTGCGAGCTTGTCCCACTCGTTCCTTAACGAGTAAGTGTTCAACGCGATTTGCATGCTTCGATATCTCGCTTGATCGAATTTAAACCATGATTCATTATTTTGAATATGCCAGAACCCATGGAGGAATCCGCAGCATTCGTCGAGTGGGGGCCATACTTGTCGTATGGAAAAGATCCCGCGATGTCGATGACGATTTGCTGGCGATCGCAACAACCAACCGCGGGTGGATGGATCAAGTATGGAATTGATCCTGATAGCATGCAAGTCGTGAAGGAAACTCCCGGGACAGCGACCCACATCCACGTGGTCCGGCTGACGGGCCTCGAACCCGCTACGATCTACCAGTACCAGATCAGCAGGGACAAGGACAAGACCTGGACATTCGAAACCGGGTTGCCCGCCGGGTCCACGAAACCCTTCGAATTCATCATCAATGGCGATATGCATGCGTATCCGTGCAATCGTCTTGACCGGTATTTCCAGTTGATGGCATCCGAGGCACCCAAGCATGATTTTTACGTCGGTCTCGGGGATTTCGTCAACGATGGCCTCAACATCAAGCATTGGAATTCGTTGTTTTACGACGGGAAGGATTACCTCGCCACGCGCCCCTTGATGAATGCCACGGGAAACCATGACACCGACAAGAAGGAAAAGTACAAGAATTATCTTGACGCGTGGTTTCATCCGTACGTGAACCCCGTGGAAGGTGCGTATTATTTGCTGGAATACGGCAATGCGGTCTTGTTTTTTCTCGATAGTTGCAATGCTGGTCGCGGCGAACCGCTTCCCGCCGACGAGCAATACGCGTGGCTCGATGAGAACCTTGCCAAGTACGCGAAGCAGGATCGGTGGATCTTCTTGTTCATGCACCACCAAATATATTCCACCGGGGACTTCTCGTGCCCGTACATCATGCACGACGTCTTCCGGCCATTGTGCCAGCAGTATCACGTCGATGCCGTGTTCTACGGGCACGATCACCACTACGAGTGCTTCTGGGTTGACCGCGATGCGGATTGGGGTGGCACCCTGTTCTTCGTGGCGGGTGCCGGGTGCGGTCAGCACCACATCGACCACGGCATCATGGGTGACCGCGACGGAATGACAAAGTACGTGTGGCCCGGGCGGTTCTTGAACGTGCGCAAGCATGGCGTCCCGCCCCCATCAAAGAACATCAACGGGCTCGTGAAAGGATTCCGCAACGACGATCTGGTCAAGGAATGCCAGCTCTTTGGGGTACTCGAGCCGAACTTCGTGCATGTCAAGATCGACGGCGACGTGATGGAGTTAAAATCGATCGGCTGGCAAAAACAAGTTTATCATCACTTGCGGGTAAATCGCACGGGCGCGGGTCGAAAATGGGACCCGGGCTGCGAGCTGGCGATAATGGACTATTAAATCCTTTTTTCGTGATTGGACATGCCTGGGGAACAAGTCTTCAAATTATACACGGACGGGGGAGCTCGGGGCAATCCCGGGCCAGCAGCCCTCGGCATCGTGCTCGTGGACTCGTCCGGTACTATCATCAAACAGGTGAAGCGCGCTCTCGGGGTCATGACAAACAATCAAGCCGAGTACAACGCCTTGATCGAGGGCCTCAAGTTAGCGGCGATGTACTGGAAGGGGAAGATCGAATGTATCTCGGATAGCGAGTTGCTGGTGCGGCAGTTGACTGGCAAGTACCAGGTGAAGAATACAGAGCTCAAGGCCTTATTTTCCACTGTTCACCAGCTTGAAAAAGCATTCCACGCCGTGATCTACAAGCACGTGAACCGTTCCGATGCGCAGGTGGCAATCGCGGACAAGCTGGTGAACGAAGCCCTTGACGAGTCTTCTTGATGCTTGCCATGCCCTCGCCATGGTCTTGGCTTTTTTCTGGACGTGCAATTACTACTGAAGGTTAAGGGGACGTATTGCTATTCACTACATAGAAGTGAATTATGGGCCTCATCTATTATTACAAGTGCAAAAGCTGCAATTCTCTCTGGGTATTAGGGGAAGGAATGGGCTGGCTCGACGAGCACGGGAATTTTGGCCGGTGCGCTCCGTCCAAAGCCACGGAGGCCGGTAAACCAGACGGCGCCTGGGTAGAAACGAATTACATCGATAAACTTTGCTTGAAATGCAACACGATCTACACGGTCGTTCTTGGTAACCCGAAAAAATACCCGATCAAGTCGCAACAGACACAAGAAGCAAACACGAGCCCTTCCATCGTGATCCCGGGAACACCGGGCGGTTCGGAAAGTTGTCCTGTATGCAATGACCCCTTGCTCAACGGCCGGGACTTGCTGGATCACGTGATCAACCGCGACCGGGTCGGCAGGTTCATATTGAGCCGCCTCCCCTCCTCCGAATCCGTGAAATGCCCAAAATGCAAGAGTGATTTTCTGCGATACGACATCAAAGGTAATCATTGAAGGATTAATGACACGGTGCAGCGCCACCTGTTTTTAACCGGGCGATTGCACCAAATACTTGTCGATAATGTAGAAATCATAAAAATGAGGGAAATATCATCCCAAACTGGTTTATCCACGTCAAGTGGGCATGTAAAGCAGGCATTAACGAAGCAACGGCACATGTTGTAAACCGCATTGTCGATTATGGCTCGATTTCAACATATATCGTGGTTGATAAAAACGACGACGAGAATTTCGATAATCGGCAATATTTCGAGTTAAAATATCTACATGAGAAGGAACCGGTCACAGATGAATTTGTAAAAGCCTATTACCTTCATCTTGTTCTCGATCACCTCAAGGAGACGCGATTCAATGATCTTGAGCGAGCCATCAACGAGTTTCTAACCGAAAAGGTGTTGATCGAGATTAGAATTCATGGTGGGATGGTTATTTCTTTTAAAAAAGCATTGGATGAAGTAATTTCATTTTTACGCCGCAATGAACGCGAAATCCTCGGGGATATTCATGCAAAAGGTGATTTCGAATAAAAAGGCATCGATACCACGATCCACCTGAAAATTCGTATAAACATCGATTCCTTTGATCGTGACCTTTCTTTGCCTTTTTTCCAGAAAACAACTTTTATTTACCCGTGTTTTAGAAAAATCTTTGCTATTATGTCGTTTTTTTCTTCGTATCTCGCTATGTCTATATATTAAAAAATACTAAGCGTGATCTAAAACCATCACGATGTGTTTTTAAAACGTGTTATCTGGTGGCATTCGAATGGTTAAAAAACTAATAGATGTGGCAGAAGGGATAGTCAGAGCAGATTTTGAGTACTGGGTTGGAAAATACATGGATAAATTTTACGAACGCCTTGAAAAACAACAATTCATCGCGATAAAATGTCCATCGTGCAATAAAGTATATTTTCCTCCGAGAAAGGTCTGCGGTGAGTGTTTCAAGACTATTCCGTTGGAAAATTGTTGGGTCGATCTCGCAACCACGGGAACCCTCGTCAACTTCACCGCGACGAACTACAGCGTGATGGAGCGGAGAAAAAAGAAAAACGAGAAAACGACCATCATCGGGTTGATCAAGATCGACGGGAGTGACACGGCCATCATTTACCCTGTTCTCGACGTGCAAGAAAAGGACGTGAAACTCGGTATGAAACTGGACGTCGTATGGAACAAAAAAATAGCGGGAAGCCCCGGTGATATCAAGGGCTTCAAACCCGTTGGAGGGACGTGAGTATGGAAAAAGTAGGCATTGTCGGGTATTGCCAGATTAAGCCTTCCATGGACTTGCAGATGGATCGCTATGAAGCTGCCTTCAAGGCAGTCCGGGGCGCGTTGGACAGCGCGAACTTGAAACGCAAAGATCTCACGTCTGTCGTTAGCTCGACGAATGATTTCTATGACGGGAGAACCATTTCAAATTGTTTCACTGTTGATCCATCGGGTTCCTACTTGAAGGATGAAACAAAAGTCGAGATGGATGGAGCTTATGCAGTCTTGTATGGCATGATGCGGGTCCTTTCTGGGAATCACAAGTTAGTCGCTGTTTGGGGTGGAAGCATGGCATCATGCTTCCCGTACGAATCGACGACCTTACTATCCACGGATCCGACATTTGAACGGCCGACGGAATTGGTCAACGTGATGACTGCCGGTGCTTTTCAGATGCGAGCATACATGCAAAAATTCGATGTGAAAGCTGAGGACATCGCGAAAGTGGCGGTGAAAAATCGCAAGAATGCAGCGAAGAATGATTTTGCGTTACCCGAATCACAGAATGCTAAAATTACCGTGAAGGATGTCCTCGCGGCGGAAACTCTCAGCTCCCCCGTGACAGAGCTTATGTATGCTCGGCCTTGCGATGGCGCGGCATGTATTTTGCTAGCTCCAGAGCAACAAGCTTTGAAAATCCGTGAAGATCCCGTTTGGATCACTGGCGTTGGGC
Organism: Candidatus Sigynarchaeota archaeon; assembly: GCA_030587525.1. Lineage (GTDB taxonomy): Archaea > Asgardarchaeota > Lokiarchaeia > Sigyniarchaeales > Sigyniarchaeaceae > Sigyniarchaeum > Sigyniarchaeum tengchongense. The sequence continues at coordinate 9,589 of JAUQYW010000012.1, forward strand.
ATTCGCAAGAACAGTACTATCTCGGTGAACGGGATTTAAGCAAGAGCCTGTCCATGGAGAATGCAGCAAAGATGGCTTTCAAGATGGCGAAGATCAAGGACCCGCAAAAAGATATCGACGTTGCAGAGATTTTCGAGCATTTTGCTCACGAGGAGCCGATCTTCTCGGAAGCAATAGGCCTTTGTGAGCCCGGGAAGGGAACCTCGTTATCAACAGAAATCAACGGGGAAATTCCTATCAATCCATCGGGCGGGGCAACGAGCGGTAACGTGTTATGTGCAACAGGCTTGGTGCGATTAATCGAAGCTGCAAAGCAACTCCGCGGGGAAGCAAAGAACCATCAAGTTGCTGGTGCGAAACGCGCGATCGCATCGGGTCAGTTCGGTTTCAGCGCCCAAAACAGCATATTATATATACTTGAAGGAGGGAAAAAATAATGGTGGGTCGTCAAGTAGCGATTGCGGGCGTGGGATTCTGCGAGCACGCATCAAAGAGGTCGGATGTGAACACAGCTGAGCTGGTAAACGAAGCTGTCGAAGATTGCTTGAAAAAAGCCAATTGCGATATCAAGGACGTTGATGCCTTCGTTAACGGAAACATGCCTGGATTTGAAGGCATAAATTATCCAGAGCTTTGGTTAACGGACTCGATTGGAGCCCGGAACAAACCGCTTATGCGGGTGACCACTGGTGGAACGACGGGCGGGTCAATTGCAATCGCCGGATATTACCACGTCACTGCGGGATTGCCAGGACTGGACACGGTTCTGGTCGTCGGTTTCGAGCATCAATCATGTGGCGACACGTCCATCGGGCTTGCATCCGTTGCTTATGCGGAGGTTTCGATCTATTCCAGACTCGGGTTACAGATGGAAAAGGTACAGAGAATGTTTGGAGCCGGTGGTGCTATTGGGATCTCGTCTTACCAGGCTGTTAATTACATGAAACGCAGCGGTGCGACTGAAGAAGATCTTGCCCGTGTCGTGGTGCAAAACAGGCACAATGCAGCGAAAAACTGGTACACTCACCTGAAAATGCCGAATCTTACCATCCAAGATATCTTGGATACGCCGTATGTTTCATATCCCCTTCGATATGGAATGGTCACTCCTGCGTCGGATGGCGCGTGCGCGGTGCTATTCACCACCGAGAAAAAGGCAAAGGATTTCACGGATATTCCAGTATACGTGAACGGGGTGGCAAGCGTGAGCAACGAGAACGCCATTCTCGGTTATGCCGGATCCGGAACCGGGCAAATCGACCCGTGCGAGCAGCTCGGTGCGGTGGAATCGGCGAAGTTTGCGTACTCGCAAGCGGGAATATCGTATCCAGAAAAGGAAATCGAGTATGCAGAGGTTTATTCCCCGTTCCCAAATCAAGAGCTTCAGTGGCTGGAGCGATTAGGCTTGTTCGAGGAAAACACGGCGCACTTGCGATATCGTGATGGCACCACCGCCCCGAAAGGCGCTCTTCCAGTGAATTGCTCGGGTGGGGTGAACTCGACGAACGCGATCGGTGCATCTGGCCTCGAAAGGGTCGGGGAAGCAGCGCTGCAGATCATGGGCAAGGCAGGAAACCAGGTGCCGAAAGCCGTGCACACGGCCCTCGGTCATTCGTGGGGCGGAGTGATTAATCTCGTGACATTGATGATCATGAGCGACCAGCCAAAGCGCAAGTGGAAAGGAGGTGCTTGAATCGTGGGAAAGCTCGAATATATAAAGAAAGAATACGCCAGGACGAGAAAAACGGAGGGAAAGTGGTATCTTTCCTCCTATAAATACAAATTCAACACCACGCACATAGTGCCGTTCTTTGAGATGTTGAAGCAGAAAAAATTGATGGGCTTGAAGTGCCGGGGCTGCAATACCGTGTATTTTCCACCGAAACTTGTTTGTGGTAAATGCTTGATCCAGCCTGACAAATGGGTGCCCCTCCGGGAAACCGGCGTGGTTGCCACGTTCACGGCGACCTATGACAAGGATCCAAAAACCGGGGAGCTGGTACCAGCGCCCATAACCGCCGTTCGTCCAGACGGTGCTGATACGATCTTCGTCGTGGAATTGAATCCAAAGATTAAATTCTCGGATGTATATGTCGGGATGCCCGTTAAGGTGAAATGGCGAGAGACCACGCAAGGTAATCTCGGGGATATCGAATATTATGACCGCATCGAAGATCCAACAGAGAACATGCCCTTGTATAAAATGGAGGAATAACATTTCTTTTCTTTTTCTCAATTTAAACAGGTGACGAGTTTGTCCAAGCATATAATCGTCGAAAGAAAGGTTCGCGTTGGGATCATCACGATCAACCGGCCAGAGGTGAAAAACGCCTTTGACGAGGCGACTCGGATGGAGTTCAGGGATGCCCTCAAGGAACTCCGCCACGACGACAAAATACGGGTCATCATCATCACGGGTACTGGGGATTCGTTTTCTACCGGTCAAGATCTCAAATCATTGTACAATACGCCTCAAGATCGGTTGAAATGGCTCACGGATTTTGGCAGGCTCATGATCCTCGAAATAATGACGGGTAATGATTATGATGCGGATCCTCGCGAATTTTTCGACAAGATCACGAGTGGAAATGGCGTCAAGTACGAGATCGGAGAAAATTGGAAACCAGTCATTGCTCAAATCAACGGTTATGCGATGGGCGGTGGTTTTGAACTCGCGTGTGCTTGCGATTTTCGATTTGCTAGCGAGAACGCCACTTTATCGTTTCCAGAGGTCGACATGCGCATCATACCCGCGTGGGGCGGCAGCCAAAATTCGGTCGCATTGTTCGGACTCCCGCTGGCCAAGTATCTCATGTTCACGGCCGAGCGCATTCCTGCACCCAAGGCAAAGGCGCTCGGAATTGTGCACGACGTGTTCAAGGCCGAGCAGCTCGGGGAAGAGACCATGAAGTTTGCCAAGATCATGTCGTTGAAAAATCCGCCAACATTGAGGGCCTTGAAGATCTTGTCAGAACAACTCCGGGGCGATCAGCTCTTGCGCGGGCTGGCGCTCGAGCACGAAGCCTTGTGGAAACTGGATGCTTCGCGATGAAAGCGTTAAAAATCAAAAAAAAAGGAAGGTACAATTTTCCTTATCATCACTTTTCCTTATCATCACTTTTCTTTTCATCAGGTTTCACGTCAGCAGGAGGAGTCTCATCAGTCAGTTTCTTGAGACCGAGTATCTGTCGTGTTTCCTCTGGTGTTGCCGCTTTCAAGCCGACGTGTTCCACGAGCTGTCGAGTCCACGCTACTTGTTCATGGCTCCCTTTCGCCAGCTCTCCGTTAGGCATCTTGATGTTATCTTCAAGACCGACCCGGATATGCCCGCCTTGCAAGACGGCGCAAGCAGCTGCTTGGAATTGATTCTTCGAGACGCCGCACACCGACCACGTCGCGCTAGGCGGCTTCAGCTCGAGGAGATGGGCCAAGTTATGCACGCTGAATGGTATGCCTCCCAAAACACCGAACACGAACTGGAAATGCAGCGGCTCAGCTAGCAAGCCCGATTTCTGGAGGAAAAGAATGTTGTACATGCCACCGAAATCATATACCTCGATTTCCGGTTTGGTTCCAGCATCTTTCATCTTTTTGGCAAAGCTAGTGATCGTCTTGAACATGTTCTCGAAAATTATCTCTTGCACGACCTTTCCCGTATTCCAATCCCCAACACCAAAGTTCATGCTATTCGTGTTCAATGATGCGATTGGTGGCTTGAATTTGACAACGGGTGTGATGCGCTCCTTGTCTGTAACTACGGGCGCAATTGCAGTGCTGAGATTGATGATGATTTCCGGCGTTTTTTTCTTTACGGCGACCAGGACGTTCTGGATCAACTTGATATCCGGCGTTGGCGCGCCATTGTCAGGACGGCGGGCATGGATGTGGACGATCGAAGCACCTTCTTTATAGCATTTCGCAACCACGTCCGCGAATTCTTCCGGTGTATAAGGTACGTTGGGATTCTGATCTTTCGAGGTGACTGCGCCCGTGAGCGCAGCCGTGATGATGACTTTTCCTTCAACCATGATTTCACCCTCAATAGATGAAACAATTTTCATTATGCGAAAGCATTATTTAAACTTATAAAACTGATATAATTCTTGTATATGCATTACACTATGTCCACACCATGTCCTCATAAAATAGTAATCAATATATTGCGTGAAAAGAAAATGATCAAGACAAAGCTTTGTGAAATGCTTGGTATGCAGTACCCAATCATCCAGGCTCCTATGGGGCCATATGACACGAAAGAGCTCGCCGTAGCAGTGACCAATGCGGGCGGGTTTGGTATGGCAAGCCATCCGGTACCCGATCCCAAGTTCGGAATCATGGCAATCCTTCAAGATGACGAGACTAAAATGCAAGCATTTGAAAGCGTAAAAGTGAAATTATTGAACAGCTTGCGCCATATTGCATCGAATGCCAAGGGCAATTTTGGTGTCAATTTTCGCGTGGCACCTGTTCAATCTGATGTCCCGATGCTCCTCGACGAGGTTATTACTGAACGTGAAAAAAATCCAGCGCTCAGGAAAAAGCTGAAGGTCGTGGTCTGTTCTGCTGGCGACCCGACGCAGCCGTACTTGAAAAAAATTCAAGAAGCTGGGATGTTACGCTTCCATACCGTACCGAGTGTCTACCATGCCAAGAAGGCCGAGAAATCCGGCGTCGATGGCATTGTCTGTACAGGCTTTGAAGCTGGTGGTCATGTAGCCCATGAGCCGCTTCACACGTTCGTAATCGTGCCAGAGGTCATCAAATCGGTGAAAGTACCGGTCGCCGCGGGTGGCGGCGTGTGCGACGGGAGAGGATTGGCAGCAATGCTCGCGTTCGGCGCGCAAGCCATTTACATGGGTACTCGATTCATCGCCACGAAAGAATGCGAATTCAACGACAAGGTCAAGGATGCAATCATCAATGCTTCGGTCACGTTCCCGCGAGAAGACCCGACCATCGTGACACAAGGCGTTTATGGCCCGTTGCGGCACTTCAAAAACAAATTCTCCTTCGAGCTCGCGGAACTCACCACGAAATTGAAGAACAAGGAAATTACCATGCTCGACGTCTATAAATTCGAATCGGGGGCGACCTACCGCGCCAAGGGTCCAGAAGGAAATATCGTGGATGGTGCTATCTGGGCCGGCCAAGTTGCCTTGCGTCTCCACGAGAAGCTCACGTGCAAGCAAGTGGTTGATGGCATCATGGCGGAAGCAACGGAAACCATGAAAAGCCTCGGAAAAATGGTCGCGTGAATGCGCGGGCAAGAAAGCTGGTTCCTATTTCTTATTTCCCTTTATAATCGGGTACCACGCCTTACTCTTTTTTATAGATCGGTAATAAAATACAATTATGAAGGTACTGGCAATCAATGGCTCAGCCCGCGGTGCCAAGGGAAACACGCAAATCTTGCTGGAGACTGTCGGGAAGGGCTTGAAAGAGAAGAAAATCGACTTCGAGATCATCACGTTAGCCGACAAGAAATTAAACCCGTGCAAGGGCTGTGGAAGTTGCGCAGGTAAAAGGAAATGCGTGCAAGATGACGACATCAACGCCATTTTCCAGAAGATGCTAGAAGCCGATGGTATCATCCTCGGTTCTCCCGTGTATTTCGGGAATGTCTCGTCCCGAATGCAGATGCTCATCGAACGCACGGGATATATTGCCCGGTCAAACGATAATCCTTTCAAGGGCAAGGTCGGGGCTCCCGTTGCCGTGGCACGCCGCGCGGGTACCACGTTCGTCTACGCGGCGTTGAACTATTTCTTCGGCATCGCCGAGATGCCGATATGCACCAGTTCTTACTGGAATATGGCGATCGGCCGGCTGCCGGGCGATGTTTTAAAAGACGATGAAGGGATGAAGATCATGGAAACGCTCGGCAAGAACCTGGCTGACATGCTGCTCAAACTGCGGAAGTGAATATCGTGAACGCACACGAGCGAGTCTTGAAAGCGCTCAGTCACGAGGAGCCTGATAGAATTCCCACGTTTATTCAGCACCTGGAGCCACCGTTCATCAAGAAATATGACGAGCAAGTGGAATTGAAGAGTGATTATGGTTACAAGGGTGGGTTCGATCTTATGATCGCCACGGAGCTCGGCCTCGACTCGAAATGGAACCACGGCGCGGGCATCTCGCCTCGTTCTCCCAAGGACATGCCCACGGTACCCGCCGACTTGTTGAAGGAAGCTACGAGCGGGCTGCAAAATTATTTCATCGCTTCCGACGGTTCGCTCCACGCGAGGAACTCGGCGGGCGACTCGTGGTACCAGGACGGGATGCTCTACACCCCAGAGCTCTTGAAAGAATGGATATCCTTCATAAAAACCTTTGTCCCGAGCGATGAGACGTACCTCAAACATCTCGTCGAAAACGTATGGGAAGCGGGCTTGAAAAACGACATCGTATTCATCCCGACCGCCGGCGGCCCAGTCTACACGACGTGGTCCTCCATAGGCTTGAAACATTTCGCCTATGTCACTCGCAAGTACCTTCCGCTCGTGAAGCAACTCATCAACGCGTGGAAGGACAAGACGATTGAGATCCACACGCTTTTATTCGAGCACGGCATGGACATCGTCTTCACGTGTGACGATCACGCCTTCAAGGGGCACCAGATTTTCCGGCCAGAGTTGTGGAACGAGCTCGTCTTGCCGGTCTACACCGAGATCGCGGCCAACGCGCACAAGCACGGGGCGAGATACTGCGTGCACACGGACGGCAACCTGCACGACGAGATCGCTGGGCTTGTCAAGGCGGGCGTCGACGGCGTGGATCCCCTGGAATACGAGGCTGGCAACCGCCTCAAGCCGCTCAAGGAGCAATTCGGCACGAAGATTTGCTTCATCGGCAACGTCCCGTCATCCGATGTCTTGACCTTCGGCAGCATCGATGATACGATCAAGATGACCAAGCAACAGATCCTGGAAGCGGGTGAAGGCGGGAGTTACATCTGCGCACCGGGATCTGATGTGCTCGGAACCATCAAGCCGGAGAATCTCCAAGCTATGATCGCGACGGTCAAGAAATTCGGGAAATATCCGCTCATCAAATCAAAATTTCAATGAGCATATCGATTCATTTTTTAAAAAAATCCGAAATGGCATTTCACCGTTTGCTTCACGCGAGGTTTGCCTGGTATTGTATTAAATTCTTGAGATTGGGCCGTTATCTCGTCTCCTTCTCGAAAATGTTCGTTATAAATATTCAAATTCGCTTTGTATTCTATAATATGGGGCTAAAATTTTTATGAAAAAATTTTCCAAGAGAGTGAAACATGGATGAAACCACGTAATAACAAGACCTTTCCTATCATTTTCAGTTCTGTCCTTTTTATGCTTATATGCACGGTTCTGCTAGTTTCAAATCCTACGGGCGATAATAAAGGCTCTGGATCTGCTATTCTTGATGATCCTGGCCTGCGAGCATCTGCGAATCCTGGATTGATCAACCCAAATGTGAATCCAGCGCAAGGTATTAACACGACCGTGTTCAACTTTACAGTTAATTACGTCCACCCTGACAACATCCTTCCAACATCGATCATCGTAACCATCAACGGGAGCTCGACACCAATGACAGCGGCAGTTCCAGGAGACATGAACGTCGTTGATGGCAAGATATATTGTTACACGACCACGCTGGCTTGGGGAATGTACCAGTTCCGCATGGATTGCTCGGACGGTGTCACCATAAACTCAACATCTGTGCAGCCCGGTCCTGCAGTGAACCCGTTTCTCATCCCCCAATTAACCACTATTTTCTATGACAATTTTAACGACGGGAGCCTGGGCACGGACTGGTCGATAATGGGCTATGGCGGCGTTAGCAGCATCACGTATAATTCGAGCCCGTATTGCGGATATCACAACGGCATCGCGGGTGAAGTCACGTCTCGAATTATATCCTTGAGCGCCTATCCGGCAGTGAATCTATCTTACTGGGTGCGGCGAGGCGCGGCGGGATTAGGCGAGCTGCCGGATAGCGGCGAGGACATGATCGTTGAATATTACAGCAATGCAAACACTTGGTTACAACTCGATGTTTTTTTCGGGGGCGGTACTGGTGGGACGATATACACGCGCAACACAATGCTGCCGGCGAATGCGCTTCATGCGAATTTCCGTATCCGGTTCCGGCAAACTACGGGTTCAGGAAGTACTTACGATTACTGGTTTTTTGACGATGTCTTGCTCCGGTCTGGCAGCAGCGGTCGAGTTATCCTTCTCACGAACCCGGCGAATGGCAGCACTTTTCTCAATGGCCTTGTGGATTTTGCCTGGACGAGTATAGCGCCAAGGTTTGGGCCTATCACTTATACCTGGCAATTATCGAACCGGTCAGATTTCGCAACGATAGTCAAATCGGTTTCCGGCATAGCGGAGACCCCGACGACGACGCAGATGTCGACGGCGATCGCCGGACCGAACGGAATATATTATTGGCGCGTCCGAGCTGTATATAACGTATTTGCCGGGAATTGGACGGTGGCCAATGCGCTTTACGTCATAGTTAATGACAACGCGCCTGCCTTGACGATGGGTTCCGTGTCCCCTGGAACTGGAAACCAGTTCACGACGTTCACATTCTCGGTCAATTACACTGATGTGGATAACAATTCACCTGTGAACATCTCCGTCTATATCAACGGTACGATGCATGCCATGGCCAAGCAGAATCCCGCCGATATGAATTACGCGGACGGGTGCATCTTCCAGTATACCGCGAGCTTCGTTCATGTGACATCGAATTACACGTACTATTTCTCGTGCCACGACGGCCGGTATGCCAACATGACTGCAAACTATGTTGGGCCTTGCGTTGTGGAAAGCAATACCAATGCACCGCAGTTACTCGGTGCGCAAGTCTCGCCAATTATAGGCAGCAATACGACGATGTTCAACTTCAGTGTGCAATATTTCGATACGGACAATAATATACCATCATCCGTAACGGTTACAGTTAACACGACTGTCTATACCATGATAGAAGTAAATCCGGCAGATAAAAACGTGGTGGATGGCAAGATATACTACTATATAACAACGCTGCCTTGGGGTACATACAGGTCTCGTTTCAATTGCTCGGACGGCACTTTTGGGAATTCAACGGGTTGGATTAATGCCCCGGAATCGAATCCATTCTCTTCACTTGGACAGAAAACGATAAGAAATGTTGCAATTTTTAGGGACGCATTGCCCTGGGGTATAAATGAAGTAGTACCACGATTAATGGTGCTTGGTATCACGTATACCATATATGGGAGCTCGTCGTTCGGTGTCGTCTCTCTCGCCCCGTTCGACAAGGTGATTATTGAATCATACCAGGTCACGTCGTTCTACACCGCCTTGACCCAGCCTTCGGTACGTGCTTGGCTAGAAGCATACGTGGCTTCAGGGGGTATTTTCCAGATGCACCATTGGCAGTACGGGACTGGCAACGATATCCTTGGTACATTGCCAGGCGGGTATACGGATATTGCAAGCTCCACTGACACGATCGTGGTCAACGCGAGTTATGCAAGCCACCCGATTATGACCGGCGTAACTGGCGCCGGTTTATCGGGCCTGACCTATTCGAGCGAATCCTATCTCACGGGATTAACGGGCATTGAGAAAATATTAGCCTATGACAACAGCGTGCTCAAGCCAAGGCTGTTCACGCGCGCGTTCGGTGCCGGTTTGATGATATACGTTAGCGTGGCCATCGAATGGGGGGCATATTACAATCGCGGCACTTACGGCACGCTGCTCGACAACTTGCTCCAGTATGGCGAGGCTTCCCCTGGTGTCGTGAGCCTTGTATTGCCATCGAATGGCACCACGGTGTACAATGGCAATGTAAACTTCATCTGGTCAAGCTTGAGGCCATCGTTTGGGCCAATCACCTACGAATGGCAGATTTCCAACACGTCGAGTTTCACCGCCATTTTTGATACCGTAACGGGCATTCCTGAGACGATGGTGACCACGACGATGCAACATCCGGTCAATTTCACGACGGGGCAATATTACTGGCGGGTTCGTGGGGAATACGGGCCACTCCATGGTAATTGGTCAGCTCCATTCGTCTTGAACATCATTCACAGTGACTATGCCCCAACATTAACGTCCGGCGCCGTGGATCCGTTGACCGGGAGCCAGTTCACCTCCTTCAACTTTACTGTCGTGTATAGCGACGCGGATAATAACCCACCAACAAGCATAACAGTATCAATTAACGGGAGTTCCCATTCCATGCAGAAGCAAAATCCTGGGGACAATAACTATGCTGATGGTTGCTTGTATCAATTCCAAACCGTGCTTATATTTGGCGGGAACTATGAATATAATTTTTCCTGCACCGATGGCCGGTTCATTACCTCAACACCGATTTACACGGGGCTATCGGTCGTTGAAATTAACACCAATACCCCGTGGTTTTCGAGCGTGGCAGTCACGCCGGTAGCGGGTAGTAACCAGACGATATTCAATTTCACGGTCGTGTACAATGATGCCGATAACAACCACCCGCATACTATCACCGTGAGCATCAACGGCACCGTGCACTCCATGATCGCGGCTAACATAATAGATATGGACGTGATGGACGGCAAGTTGTATTATTATGCAACAACGCTGCCTTGGGGCAAGTATCAGTACCAAATCAACTGTTCGGATGGCATATACCAGAATTCGACATCGTGGATAAACAACCCCGAGGTTAATCCCTTTCTTGACAGCCAATTGCCGATGGTAGAATATCATCCATGGAACGGGGCGGGTTCGGATTACGGGTATGGCGTCTGGACAAGTGGAACAAGTATCTATACCGTGGGGTACACGAGCAGCCTTGGCGTGGGCGGGTATGACTTGCTCCTTGTGAAATGGGGTACGAACATGAACGTGATCTGGAACCGCACGTGGGGTGGTTCGAATAATGACTATGGTTATGCCGTATGGGGCGATGGCACGTTCATTTACACGGTTGGCCGGACATATAGTTATGGGAATGGCAACGGCGATATCGTGCTCGTGAAGTGGAATGCCGACGGGAACGTTCAATGGTACCAGACCTGGGGTGGATCGGATTATGAGTACGCTTATGGTGTTTGCGGTGATGGTACGTCGATTTATGTTTGTGGCTTTACTGAAAGTTATGGTGCTGGTCTAGGCGATTACGTGATTGTGAAGTGGGATGCGAGCGGAGCGTTCCAGTGGTACCGAACGTGGGGCGGATCAAGTGACGACTACGCTTACTCCATTTGCATTCAAGGTGGGGACTTGTTCGCCACGGGATACACGTACAGCTATGGAGCCGGCGGTTACGATTTGGCCTTGGTGAAGTACACCACGGACGGCACGTTCCAATGGTATCGAACGTGGGGCGGAACAAATTCCGATTACGGTCACGGCGTGTGGGCAAATGGGCAAGCTATCTATACGTCGGGGTACACAGCGAGCTATGGCGCAGGAAATTATGATATGGTACTCGTGAAATGGGACACCGCAGGAACGGTACAATGGTATAGAACATGGGGCGGATCTAATTACGATTATAGTATGTCGATCTGGGGTACCGGCAATAAGATCTTCGTAGGCGGGTACGCCTCCGTAGCATCGAGCTACGATTTTGTTGCTGTACAATGGAATTCAGATGGCGTGATGAAATGGAACGCGACGTGGGGTGGATCATCCGATGATTACGGTCAATCCCTTTGGGGCAGCGGTGCATTTCTCTACATGGCCGGATATACTTACTCCTTTGGTTTGAACACTCCCAACTTAGTGCTCGTGAAATTCAAGATTTCCTCGTACATGTCCGATTTGATATCCCCCGTGAACGGCACCATCGTCCCCAACAACAACGCCGCGTTTCACTGGTCGAACGTGTCCCCTCCAGCGGGGTTTTACTCGTATCATTGGCAGGTATCCAATACATCGACATTCTCGACGATCCTTGCAGAATTTGATGGTATCCCGGAAGGCTCTCCGCACACGAGCATCACGTTGAACTTGTCATCATTTCTTGGCACGGCATATTGGCGCGTCCGGCCAGAATATGGCCCATTCGCAGGCAATTGGTCTCTATGTCGATGGATACGGTTGATCGACGCGCTGCCCACCATCATCCAGGCACCGCTTCCATGGATTTATCTGGTCGAGGGCTCCGCGGCCAACATCACGCTGGAGTGGGTCTTGCGGGACGCAGACTTAAATGGTCCTTATTCGATTTATCGATCAGATCATCTACTGGTCGTGAACCAGACATGGTACAATGACGTGGCCTTCTCGATCACGCACGTCGTGAACTGGACTGGCGGGATGAGGTTCACATTGGAATATTCCGACAACCACGCGCTCCTATTTTACCGGTATGATGTCATCGTGTTCGTCGATGACATTCCTCGCGTCCTCCACACCCCGGCGAACACGACCGTCGTGAGAAATTCTATATATTACCTGGATTGGACACTGATTGATATCACCGGGAGCGGCAATTACTCCATGTACCGGAACGGGTCGTTGATCGCTAGCAACAGGTCTTGGGTCCAAAAAATATCGGTGCATTTCCTCGTGGACACGAATCAAGAGCCGGGGGTATATGAATTCACAATCGAATTTGTCGATATGAACGGCAACGAGGGAATTACTTCGACCGTGCAAGTAATTATCGTGGCACAAAACGAGTTGCAGGCAAATCTCTTCCAGCAAAGCTGGGTTTGGCTGGTACTCATCATCGGTGGCATCGTCGGCGCCTTCGTGCTTGCCACCTTGTCAGTGCAGAAAGTCAAGCCATCGAATGCGGTGCCCGGAGCGCGGTCATCCTCCGTCCTTTATTTGAACCCGGCATCTGCTGCAGCACCGGGCACGGCCAGCCAAGCAAATCGCCCGACGCCGGGCGAGAAGCCCTATCCGGGTTAGTCAGAACGAGCGAACCGGCATTTTTACTGCCGATAGTTTGATCCTTTTTTCTTTTTTTGAATAACGTGCGAGATACGTTCAATAGCCAATATTTATCGACAGAAGGAAAAATTCCGGGCATTAGGTGTTTGTTGTTTCCGCGTTTTTCACGTGAAATGATGTTGTAATCACGGGGTTCTATAGTATGCTGCAATCTTCGACACGCCCGCGATCATCTCGTCGATATCTTTTTCCGTGAAGAACTCCGTGATGCTGAGGTTGAATGTATGTTCAAACGCATCTTCCGCGTTCGGACATATACCTTTCGTGTAGTCAATATTGCTCCACAAGTCCTTCGAGACGAACGGGAGCTTGCTATCGGGGAACGCGGCTTGTTTCTTGAACACGTCATAGGCATAGGTCGGCATACCGCCCGTGATCTTGTTCGGCTCGTTCGGGATGCCCTCGGCGTCGAGTGCCTTGCAGAACTCGGGCACGGGCACCTTGATCTTCTTTGGATCGATCCGCACCACATACAGGAAGAAGGAGTCTTGGCAATGATCCGGGATCTTTTGTGGGATGATGCCGTCGATCCCGTGCAAGCCCTTAGCCAAGCGCATACCGAGCTTATTCCGCTTCTCGACGATGCCGGCAACCTTGTCGAGCTGTGCGATCGCAACTGCACCTTGTAGTTCCGTCATCTGGTAATTCGGGGCGAGGAAATACGGGTTGCGCTTCCTCCCGTCGCGGAAATAACACTTGTCCACGAAAAGCTTGGCTATGTCTTCCAGCTCATCGTTGTTGGTCATGACCGCGCCACCGGACCCGCACGAGATGAGCTTGAAATGGTTGAGGCTGAAGGTGGATATATCCCCGAACGTGCCGACCAGCCTGCCCTTGTATTTCGTGTACCAGGCCTGGGCGCAGTCCTCGATTATAGGCAAACCCTTGTCCGTGGCGATCTCGAGGATCTCGTCGATCTCCGCCGGCAAACCCGCGTGGTGAACCACTATGATCGCGCCGGTTTTCTTGTTCACCAGTTTCTTCACGGCGGCAGGATCCATGTTATACGTTTCGGTGTCGATGTCGGCGAATCGCGGGATGAGCATCTGGTAGAGCACGCCGGTGAGCGTGCCCATGTCCGTGACCGACGAGGTGATGACCTCGCTGCCCGGCGGTAATTGGAGCGTCCCGAGCGCGATGTGCACGGCGGCGGTACCTGACGAACAGCCATTGCAATGTTTCATCCCGTACATGGCCTTTAGTTTCGATTCCATCTCCTTAACTTTCTTGCCGAACACGTAGAACAACACGTCGCTGTCAAGCGCTTCGATGACTTGCTTCTTCTCGGCGTCGCCG
>JAUQYW010000015.1 GCA_030587525.1 Candidatus Sigynarchaeota archaeon
CTATTTTTCTTGACCACAATTGTTACAATACTCTATCACGAAGTCAAGATCCGAAAGAGAAAAAGGTTTCAAGATATATCCGTCGGCACCAGCCTTTTCTACTGCAGGTCTTACATCAGTCCTGGGTAATGCAGTAATAAGGAACACCTTGATGCCGCGCGTCTGCTCGCTCTCCTTGATCTTGGTGCATAACTGAAATCCATTAATTCTAGGCATAATCACGTCGAGTAGTATAACGTGAGGATTGTAATCGCAGATATCCTTTATGTAATCGTTGCTCCACGTCAAGCCATACGCTTTCTTTTTCTTGATCGAAAAATAAACAAGGAGCAATTCGATCATTTCGTCATTATCATCGATAATTAGGATATCACAATCATTTTTCATTTTAGCGAGCATAGATATCTATTTAGGTATTTTTTTACTAGATAAAGATATCCAGTTATTTAGATATTTCGATTATTAAATCAAGAAAGAATAGGAAGAAATTACCTTTGTTAACTAATGCTAGCGCACCACGAGTACATCACACCTGGATCCATGCAAAATCCGCGTTGGTACAGTGCCTAGAACAATCTCCTTTATTTTAGAGTGATGTCCCTTGCACCCCACCACGATGATATCGAATCCCTCTTTTTTTACGGCCTCGATTGCATATTGTTCGGGGGATTTATCACTGATCAACCGAGTATCAACGGTTATTCCTGCGGATTTAAAGACCTCCTTTGAATTTGCCAGGATTGATCGCCCATATGCCTCCACTTCTTGCAGAATCTTTTGGTAAATATCCGCGGGTATAATGTCTTGCTGAGGTGTTGCTTGCGCAATAAGTTGATGCAAAATGGAATGGAACACTACAGTTTTTATGATATTGCCTGATTTCGCCAATTCAATGACTCGCTGTTCTGCCCGTTTCGCATTTTCTGATCCATCCGTTGCGAATAATACTTTTTCGTACATAACATGACCTCAAACTAATATTTACTATCGATGAGCTCCTTTATTGAAAGAAATCATCGAAATTTGAACTTCCAAAAAAATATATAAGGATTCTGTAGTTCCAGAATAAGATTTTGAAATCATTGTACAATGATCGTTACTTGAGGTACCGCGAGATCTCGTTCAACCGTGGTTGTCCCTTGACGCCTCCAGCTTCCCTGGTCTTTAAACTCCCGCAGATGCAGCCAATTTTTGCACAAATATCGAGCTGTTTTTCATTGAGATATCCGTACAAGAAGCCGGCATCGAAACAATCGCCAGCTCCAATTGAATCGACCACGGTCACATTGACCGCGCTTGCTGAGTATGTGGAAGCGCCCGCGTGCACGGTTGCTCCGTCTTTTCCCCGCTTCACGACAAGCACTGGCACGATGGCCTTCAACGTCTTGATGGCATCATCAAGCGATTTTTTTCGTGCAATTGCCATGGTCTCGTTCTCGTTGAGCAGGAGGATATCGATCATGGGCAAGATATCCGCGAGCCCCCCGTCCCACGTTTCCTTGGGATCCCAGTTCGTGTCGAGGCTCACCGTGGCACCGCTTGCCTTCAATTTCGTGATGATGTCCTTATAGTGCGGCCGGATCGTGTTGATAAGATAATAGCTCCCAATGTGGAAGTGCCGGGTCTTTTCCACCAAAGTGTCTGGGATATCGCGCCGCCCGACAACATCGATCGTGCCGGTGCAAGTGAGCATAGCACGATCATTGGCTTTCACCAGATGCACGGTAAGGCCTGTCTTCACAGATGTGTCTTTCTTGATGTAGTCAACGATGACGCCCGCGTCGACCAGCCGTTTTAAGATGAGGTTACCAAACGCATCATCCCCGACTTTGCCGATCACGGTAGTTTTAAGGCCGAGCTTGGCTGCTTGCGCCGCAAATATGAGAGACGAACCTCCCATTTCGAGAAAATAGTCGCCCACGATTTTCTCTTTCTGGGCGAATTCAGGCACGACGTCCCCGCTCGATAAGACCAGGTCGACGCAGCAATCCCCGACCGTGAGCACGTCGATCGATTTCTTCACGATGCACCCTGCGCCTCTAGATATTTAAGGTGATCCACGGTTTCAGACCCGGCGGCGAGTCGGGATCGATGCCTTTTTTCAGTGCTATGGCGTAAGCGAGTGCCTGGATGATGAAAATGAAGGGGATTCCCCGCACGCATTGATCCTTGTAGGCCGGAATCGTGATGTGATGATCTGCTAGCCAGGAGTTGTCCCGCTTCTCGCTCGCGCACACGATTGTCGCGCCGGCTTGCTTCAAGTCAGCAATCAAGTCTTTTTGCAGTGCCTCGTTGTACGGCGAGCACGCCATGACCACGAGAGTGCCTTTTCCCACCATGACAACGGGGCCATGGCGGACATCGAGGATGTGGAAGTAATTGGCGGGCACGCGGCTTATCTCCATGAAGGCGATCATACCTTCCTGCGCGATGCCTGCGAGTTCCGCGTCCGCCAGCACGACCACGCGTTCCCAGGAATTCTTGGCAACGAATGCTTGGAGCGGCTCGTAGCAATATTTGATGAAATCATTCCCGTGGTCGATTGCTTGCTTGATTTCATCGATAAGCTCGTGATCATCGCCGGCGATACCCACGAGCATAAGCAAAGCTGTGTACAGATTGGTCACCGTGCGGGTCTGGCACGTGGCCTCGTCAAACGCCCATGGGATGGCCAGGTCCATGTTCGATATGAATGATAACGTGGATTTTTCTTTCGTACAGATCGAGAGAGTCTTGGCCTTTGACGTGTTCTTGGCCAACTCGATGGCCTTGATCACCTCCGTCGTCGTACCGGAACGCGACGGGGCAATGAGCAACGTATTTTTGATAAGATCCGCATAGAGCGGAAAATTGAGCAGCAAGTCACCAGCCGGAATGGCGAAAGCAGGGCGTTTCAAGTGCTTGAGCGTGGCAAGCTCACCGGCAACGCACAAAGTGTAGCCTGATCCACATCCTATAAAGATCCAGCTCGAATCCTGGGCGGTCTTCATGAAAGCCTTGATTCTCGCCGCGTTATCCATAAAATACTGGTAGGTTTTTTCCAGAGCCGTGTATTGTCCCAGCATCTCGCCTTCGATCTTTTTCCCGGTATCGACCATGATCGATGTTACACCCACTTTCAATTTTAACTTGCTTACCCTGAAGATCCAGCATCTATTCTATGCTTGAGCTCCGCGTCGCCTTTCTATCAATTTTTGAAAAAAAATGAAAATCTTCATATATTGATCTCGCAGTCTATTTTGAAACCATTGAGTACCTATATAATAATATATCAACGTGTTGCCCTAGCTGGTGAATGATATGGATGAAAAGAAAAGTGAAACTAAAAAGGAAGAGCAACAAGAAAAAAAGGAATTAGTGAAGGAGCAAAAGGAAAAGATTGTGCCCGCATTTAAACCCATCGTGATACGGGATTACTCGAAGGTTATATTCTTTTATCCGCTGTTTTTTTATAGTGCTGTCGCGTGGTTCATCGAACATTTCTTCGCTTCAGGCCTTGGCCAACCCACACTTGGCTGGGTAGCGCTAATCTGGATAGCCATCTTTTTCGTGAACCTCTTCGTCGTTGCATTCTATTTTCCCACGACAAAGTTTTTCCTGTTGTTCTTGGTCATCGTCATAATCGGTTTGGTTGTAATGCTATTATATGTCTTGGGTTACATCAATTTTTCAGCCTTTGATACATTCATCCAGGACTTGTTGACCCTGGACATAAAATCGAGGTTTTACGGCGTCATGACGATAAGCCTCGGCGTTATCTTGCTCTTCGTGCTTCTCGGCGCGAGATTCCGGTACGTGCGCATCGAAGTGAACGAGGTCTTGATCAAGACCGTGCTCCTCGGAGAGGTGAAGCGATTTCCAACATCGACTATACGCTATAAGAAGGAGATTGCTGACGTGTTTGAATATCTCGCGCTCGGCGCTGGCAAGATCTCGTTCACCTTCGGCCCTGATGCGAGCTACGTCTTGAACACGGTTCCGATGGTCAACAAAATCGCGGACAAGATCGACGACATTCTCGACGTGGTCCAAGTGAGCATTGCAAAAAAGCCATAAATCGGTAACATGGCGTTATTTTCTCTCATTTTCTTATTGTATTTAATTTGATTAACTGATTATTTTGTTCTTTTGCGTTAATAACACGCCGAATTTGAGGAAAAACAAAGAATCTAGGATTCTTCAAGCATTATTGGCGTTTTTGACAAATCACCGAACCAGAATTGAAATTGAGCGTTGATATCTAGGATTTGATGGATAATGGATGGTTCCTTCAAGATTTTCTGGTATATCTCGTTGTCTAACGTGGCAAATGCTTCTGCATAACAAACGGCTGTTGCTAAAATAAGGCAATCGATAAAATCCGTATGGATTTTTCGAAATGAAGCGGTTAATTCTAGTATATAGGGATGCTTCGTCCACTGATCGCGTTCAAACCGGGTCTCATTTTCAATGGCATCGATACCAATTCGCACGTCGTGTATGTCGATGGGTTCTCCAGATACAATCAAATGCATAGCTTTTGCAGCCAACTCGAATAACGTGATATCACAATAATGAATTTCAACGCGAGGATTTGATAATAGGTTCTGCAATATGCTAGCGGGAATATCTTTGACTTGGACCTTGATGAGCGGCATAAAATATGATGTATCGAGTAATACTCTCATTTCTCGAGTTCCTCGTTCAATTCGTGCCGGAGCTGCTTCCACGCGTGTTGGCTTATCGTCACTTTCGCTGGTTGGTTGAGGAGTGATTCAGTTGAATGTAATTTTCTGATGATCAATTGATCTCCATGCACCGTCATGATAATGGGTTGATTCTTTAATAATCCCAATTTTTCACGCACTTCTTTTGGTGGAAAAATCTCTCCTTTCGTCCCGATCTTCAAGATAATGGTTTTTTCTATCGTCGTCATCTTCATCAAAAGAATATTAGGCACTCGAATAATTTATGTTTTTCGAGTGCGTTACCTGTTCCTTTAAACACACGGATGCGGTAAAATACTTTATTTGAAGCCAGTAAAATGAAGAATTAAAAAGAAAATTATGATCGTATCCTACATCTCGATTTTGAATCCCCATGCGTAATCATTTGGCTTGTTCTTGGCGATTTCTTCGGGCAGATCGACGACGAGTTCACCTTTTTCTAGGCGCCAGCTCAGCGGATTTTTCACGCCAAGCATTGTGATTTTCGAGCCATTTTTTGGCTTGACGAACTTGCTGTGGAACTTATTGCCATCAGGCCATGCCAACATGAATGCGAAAAGTGTCTTACCATCCTTGGTCGCCGTGAATCTAGTGTTGTCCCCTTCTTTCCAAGCTTTTTTCCACATTCGCGTCCCGTAGATTCCCTCTCCATTCACCTTGATCCACGCGCCTGCTGCTTCCAGCTCCTTGATCGCCTCGGGATGGAACGTGCCGTTCGGGCCGGGACCGATGCCGACCATGAAGTTCCCCCCCTTCGCGCACGTGTCGATGAGGTTATGGACGACCCATTTCGTTCCCTTGTGCTTGGCCGCGTCCTTTTCGTAAGAAAACGAGCTCCCGAGCGGGTAGATTACCATCCAGGGCATATTCGTGTTGCACGGGTCGCCGGGGACGTATCCCTCGGGCGTGTAGTAATCGCCGTAGTTATCGATGCCGCGGTTGCGAAACATGATATCCGGCTGGATTTTCCGCAGCTTCTTGATGGTTTCCCGGAGGTATTCCCAGTTGCGGGGGCCGAGCCGCATGTCCAGGCAGCACATGTCGATTTTCCCGTAATTGCTCAAGATCTCGACGAGCTGGTCGCGGTGGCGTTTCATCATGCGCTTGTCTTGAGCAGACGTGTTCGGCTCCATCACATCGTATATCACCCCCATCAAAGATGAGCCCAGGTCGACGTCGAATATCTGCGGATTATCGATTGCCTCATCAGTGAGGATCGGGTGGTGGCTATATGGATGGAAATCTAAATCGTACCAATCTGGGTGCGAGAAATACAAGTCGATCTTGATGCCGTGCTTGTGGGCAGCATCGCAGAGTTCCTTCACGACGTCGCGCTTGAAGGGCGTCTCCATAATGCTGTAAGCGAGGTCGCAGTCCTCCGCCTTTGGTTCGCCCGGCGCCGTCCAGTTCACGCGGCGCTTTACGCGGGTCTTAGTATTGAACATGCAGAACCCCTCGTGGTGCTTTGTCGTAAACGCGAAACCTTTAAACCCGCAGCGCTCGAAAAACTGCATCCAATCCTCGGCATTGAACCCGGCGGG
>JAUQYW010000041.1 GCA_030587525.1 Candidatus Sigynarchaeota archaeon
CCGAGATCGCCGCGTATGAAAAAGATGCAGGCTTCTCGTTCCCTCAAATTTTCAAGCTGTATCTCAAGACCATGAACGGCACGGACAAGGAAAGGATCAACATATACGGGCGATCGGGAGAACCATATCGCCCAGGAATCGGGTATTACTCTTACCCCCGGGATCGTGAGAAGATCTTCGAAATGATCGACTGGATCTACGAGTCTTGTCACGTGAGCAAGTCGGATATCGAGGCACGTGAAATTCCACACATCATCCCCATTATCGCGCACCGGTTCATCGTCATCGATCGCTGCTCGTCGAATCCTGTCTTGTCGATGTACGGGGATGATATAATCGCTTACTCGTCGAACTTGATTATCTTCCTCGTCGACGACATCTTCTACGAGGCCCGGCAAGACCAGCATTTGTCGGAAGACTTGCACGTCAAGTTTTGGCTCGACTAATTTTCTTGAAAATTAGTTATGCCGGCACAACGATAGAGTTTAAAGATTGTTTGGTTATGTGCCAGTAACCACATGCACCAAGGTGGTTGACATGATGAAAGATAAATTTAATATGGTCGGGAAGCCGATAGGAGATTTCGAGCTCCCGGGCACGAAAAACAGCCGGCAATCCATTGCAACACTCGCGGGCAAGAAAAATGTCGTCATCATCTTGCTCCGGGACAAGCGTTGACCGTATTGCCAGCAGCACTTGAAGCATCTCAACAAGGATGTCAAAAAGTTCGAGGAACAGGACGCCATGATCTTCCCCATTCTTGCCGACAGTGAAAGCGGCGCGAAAAAACTGGAATCGACTTGCGAGGAGTGCCAAATTCCCATTTTCTTCGACCAGTCGAAGTCAGTGGTAAAGGAATTGCACCAGGAAGTCGTGCTGTCGAAGATGGGGCGTATGCCCGCCATCATTATTCTTGACAAGAAAGGCATCGTGCGTTACGCTTATTTCGGTGATTCGATGTCTGACATCCCGAGAAATGACGAGGTGCTCTCGATCTTGAAAGATATAAACGCCACGTGATTTGACCAGGCATTAAGCAAAAACGATCAACGCTTTATGCCGGGCGCCTAGCCATGGCCGGCCAAATCCAATTTTCTTTTTCAACAAGATTGATGGCTTAAATCCCCAGCATCGGATATCTTGATCAAACTTCATTGGGAATCGAGGTGTACCATGATGAGTAGCCAATACAAGACAATAACGTTCGAGAAACGAGAGAAAGGCCTGGGCGTTCTTCGCTTGAATCGCCCGGACAAGAGAAATGCTGTTAATCTTGAGATGTTCGAGGATCTGAACAAGTTTTGGAGTTCCATGATGAAGGATGACGATGACACGCGGGTCATCGCTTTTTTGGGCGAGGGAGCATCGTTTTGTTCCGGCCTGGATTTGAAAAGCGGGGCGTCGGTGCCGCGGGGAACGCCGGCAATTTACAAATTGAACAAAGAAGGCATGGACATCGCGGTTAAAATGCGCAAGTGCCCCCAACCGATCGTGTGCGGCATCCAAGGCCATGCGTATGGCGTCGGGTTGTCCTACGCGCTCGCCTCGGACATCCGCATACTCGGAGAGAGTGTAAAGATCCAAGCGACATTCGCGCGCATTGGTCTCGCGGGAACTGACACGGCAGCGAGTTACATCTTGCCGCGCGTCGTGGGTTTCAGCAACGCCGCGGACATCCTCATGACCGCAAGGACCATCGATGCCAAGGAAGCGTATCACATGGGCCTCGGGAGCGCCGTCGTCCCGGATGACAAATTGGCCGATGTAGTTATCGAGAAGTGCAACCAAATCCTTGCCAATGGGCCGTTCGGTATTCGCTTGACAAAGTGGACCCTGAACACCTCGCTCGATGTTCCCTCGCTCGAACACGTGATCGCTCTGGAAGTCGCCAACCAGACTATGGCAATGACGGGCAAGGATTTCATGGAAGGCGTGACGTCGTTAATCGAGAAGCGACCTCCAGATTGGAAGAATAAGTGAATAAATTTCAGTATTTAAGTTTACGGGAAAAGTGACGAAAAAAAATGAGCCCGAAAGACATAAGCAAGATGAATAAAGCCGAGCTGGTCAAGCTTGCCGCGGCAAGCTTGAAAGAAAGGGAGCCGGGGTTCAAGGTAGCATCGTTTTCGCGTGTTCGAGCCTTCAGGAAGAAGGGAGGCTATCGAGTCGAGTTTTCCAACCCGGTTATATTCGTCCCGCAAAACACTTGCGGTTATACCGGTGCCTGGTTGTATCAAGGGGAGCTATTTAGCATGGGCTTTGACCTTGCCAGCAACCCGGACAATTTCACGGTCGAAAAGCCTCCATTCCTGGAGTTATCATCGGAAAATGAGAAATGTGTGAAGAAGATCTTGAAATCTATTGATTTACCCGCCCCGCGCGATTTTTCACTCGACACGAGTGTCCATATCTACGAGCGTGACTCTACCTACGACATCACCCTTAGAACAAAGACTGATGAACAAGATTTCACGATGGATAAGAGAACGGGCGAGGTCGAGCCGACCTTGCACAAGGAGCTGATGGTCAAGGATGATGACGGAACGACGGAGGTCATAAAATAAAGCAATCAACGGAAGACTTGATCATCCCTGGATATTGTAAAGAGTATAGATCTTGACCGCTACCAGTACCCCAGCCGTGGCGGTGTTTCCAGGATCGCGCGTTTCCATGTCATGGCCGCGGGCTTGGTGAACGCCTTGAGCTCGTGGTGGGTCAGGGCATTAGCAGGAGGGAAAACCTCCGGGGCGATGCTGCCAGGTACTTGCTCGATGGTGTTGACCCACGTGCCCTCCGCGTCCATGCGACAGATGATCTTGTTCTTGATGGCAATGGACAATTGTTCCACGCCGACCAATACCAACGGGACGTAACGACCGCATGGAGCGCACTTTCCCTTCTTCATGGCCGCCACGAGGTCGTCGGGGTCTGTCGATGCGGTTGCGACCTGGGTGTAAGCATGACCGTAGGTGAGCGGGGTGTGCGCGTCGGTGCCTGCGATGCAGCGCCCGCGGGGAAAGGTGGCGAAGAGTTTCGCTGTCTTCCGGTTCAGGACCG
Source organism: Candidatus Sigynarchaeota archaeon (assembly GCA_030587525.1). Taxonomy (GTDB): domain Archaea; phylum Asgardarchaeota; class Lokiarchaeia; order Sigyniarchaeales; family Sigyniarchaeaceae; genus Sigyniarchaeum; species Sigyniarchaeum tengchongense. The sequence goes on from JAUQYW010000041.1 coordinate 3,058, forward strand.
AGTTCGACGCGTTGTTCCATTCGATGCCGTCGATGTCGAGCCGCCGGGCGATCTCCGGCGTCCAGTGGCCATTCCATGGGTTGTTGCACGGGTGCGCCAAGAAGATCGCACAATCCTGGTCTCGCAGGTGGTCGATGACCACGCCCGGTTCCCATGAATAATCCCTATATGGCCATTCTTGCACCCCGTACGCGAGAATATGATTATATATCGTGGAAGCCTCGATGCCGGTGATGCATGGCAGCCCTGCCTCCTTTGAAAGCTTCCTGACCTTGAACAAGCCGCGCATAGTGTCGTGGTTCATAGCAAGGACCCAGTTGAAGCGGTGGTTCCTTGCCAGCGACACGAGCTCCGCGGGCATAATATGGCCATCGTGCAAGTCGTAGCAAGTGTGCACGTGGCAATCGAACATCGCGCCGAACTCCTCACGTGGAAAACTTGGCCGTGCCATATTATTTCGTCGCCTCCAGCGATTCATCCACGTCGCGAATGAACTGGGCACCAAATTTCACGCAGTTTTCAATGCCAGCCTCCTCGATGTTCTCCGGCGTGTCGGCCAAGCTGTGCCAGTTCGCAGGCGAGTAGCCCTCCCCCATACCCACGATGCCAGTCGCTGGGATCCCCGCACGCCCGAACGGTGCCGAGTCGGTCCCCGCGGCGAGCGATTTCACGATCACGTCGACACCGACCTTTTTCGCGGATGCTTCGATCTGCGTGTAGACCTCGGGCAGGTATGTGCAACGGTACAACGGCTCCTTGTTCGCGACGACCATCGGCCCCCGGGTCGCGATGCTGTCGAAGTTCACGATCCACGCGGAAGGCGCACCCAAGTTGCCCTTGCCCAGCGCCTCGCGAACCAGCCGCGCCATATGCTTGCTTCCTTTCATCCCACCCTCCTCGCTGCCAAAGGACACGAACCAAAGCTCGATGTTCTTGGGCCGCCGCTCAGGGTTCGCGAAGCGCTCTAGCAAGAGCAAGGTCACCGCGATCCCCGACAAGTTGTCGTTGGCTCCAGGAACCGGGTTCGACGATATCATGCGAAACCCGATCCAGCTGGCATAGGGAACGGTCGCCAAGATAACGAGATAAATGAAGTCCAGCCAGCCCGGGGCGGTGAATGTGCGCCACGCGACAGCATCGAAACCAAGGATGAAGCCATCAACCACCAAGGCCGTGATGAATTTGATAGCAGAAACCAGCACGCCCACCGCCATCGATACGAACACGGGTATCAAGAGGGGAATCAATTTAGTCCCGAACCTGCTCCCTATCGGGTACTCATAATTCGAATCGGCATGCCCCCCGATGATGACGATGCGCTTCGGCGGGTGCCCGTCTCGCGGCGCGACCTTGCCGACAACATTGGACGACGGCTTCTTCTTGAAGAGCACGTCGAGGAATTCATAAGAGAATAGCTTGAGAAGAACATTCGAGATAGCGAGCATCGCAGTAATTAGCGAGATCAGCGGGAACACGTGGTACATAACCAAGCTGAGATAGAACAATAGAATGCTGATGACGGGCCACCACCGGAAGAACGCGGAGTGAGCCATGTATTGCTGAACTTCCACGGTGGCCGCCCCAAGTGCCTTCATCTTGTCTTGGATGAAAGCTTGCGCACGCTTCTCGCCGTCTGATCCAGGAAGTCTCGTCCACGCAACCTTGCAAATTTCCGTGATGAGGTTTTTGCCGGCGGCACCAGCCGTCGCGTCGGATGCCATGAATTGGCTAAACCCGGGAACGAATAAAAATTTTCACGTGGAGATAGAGGCGGAATTATGATGAAAAAAAGAACCGGCTAAAAAATGCGGGGAACAGCGGTCACGTAGACGAGCGAGAGGATCAGCCCGACAACCACGGCAGCTCCGGGAAGGTTTTTCGTGAATCTCGTGACTAGCAGCGCCACAAAAACGAAACCCGCGATGACGCCTATACTCAAGATGGCCAGCAACTCCTTGAACATGAACTGCAAGCTCCCTATCGTGCGCAGGTCATAATCTGGAAGCGGCGCGTTGAACAAGAGCGTGCCGCAAGTGTGGATAACGCCGACGATGAGTGCCAAGAGCAAGGCCTTGACCAACCACTGGTTGAGGACAATTTTTATCTTCCGCGGCCGGACTGCGGCCGTGAGTTGCGTGTAAATGACCTGGAAATATGTGGTGTCAACGAGCAACAATGCCACGATTCCCGGGAGGATGTACCAGAAAAGTACCGGCAGAGCCATCCCCGTGGTCCCTTGGAGCACATACTGGATGACCTGGATGCGGGAGTAGACCCGGGTTGTCAGCAAATCATAAAGCCCGATATACATCCCGAACGCGATGAACGCTGCACACACCGAGATGACGGTCTGCTTCCCGGTGAGCCCAAGCTCCCGGTAATAGGATGCATCTCGCTCGCCCTTGATCTTGATGAGGGCGACCGGGATGACCGGCAAGATGGGGAAGATGATGGTCTTGAGGATCAGCGACACGGGCGATGACACGAAGATAATGCCTGTGATCGCGAAGCTTACGATGTATATACCAATGTAGACGAGTTGGCGGGCCACGGCCTTACGCGTGGGCAAAATAAGGGCTGAGGAAACCACTTGCGTTGCGGGTTCCATCTTTTTTGTCCCGCGAGACAACCGATTACCGGTTTTTTCCCAGATCAAGCCAATGCCAAGCACCAGCGTGAAGAACGAAAATATAATGGTGATGAGCAAAGCGATATACATCGCGTCGTAGGTTTGATTCATGCTCCGGGCAATATCGTCTCGTTGAACGACCTCGACTGCATCGTATGGGACGGACGTGTCGTTCTTCAAGTACTTGTTGTACCAGAGCACCGACCGGGCCATCAAGTCCTCGAAGCAAGTGCGCGATGCATTTCCAGGATAAGGATCGTCGAGGCTGTGCCCCGAATTATAGATGAGGTAACTGAAATCTGAGCGTGTGCCCGTGGGGTTCACGGACGCATTGAGATCCTGGCTATGTTCGAACGGTACCGAGGTGTCCTGGGTACCATGGGCGATGAGCAGGTTCCGGGGATTCGTGGGCGTGCAATAGGTCAAAGGCGTGCGCCGGGCGACTTCGTACGGGTCGTTAATATCGACCGGGGAGCCGATCAGGCTGATGCGGAACCATTCTGCCTGGAGCACGCGAGTCATATTGACCGGGCCAGATGCCTCGACCGTGCAGTTGACGCGCGAGTCTTGCGCGGCAAGGAGCAAGGTGAGCAAGGCACCCATGGAATGGCCGAACACGCCAACGCTGGTCTTGTTTACGATCGGGAGGTGCGTGGAACCTTGGACCCACGTGATCAGGTCGCGCAAGTCGGTCACGTCGTCGACCCCGAAGCTGAACGGCCCCGTGTGGGAGTTCTGGCCGCGCGTGTCGGGCACGAAGACGACGTAGCCATTCGCCGCGATCGACAGCGCCCGCGGGAGCTCTAGTTCTTTACTACTACCGAGCCCGTGGATGTATAAGACAAATGGCACGGAACCAGCGGATGCGTTATGCACGGAATCGGGAACGATCTCGAACATTTGATAGGAATAGCCATCAAACGTTGGCAAGGTCCGCAACGAAATAGAAAAACCGCTAGAATACAAGTTAGATTGTCTCGTCGCGACGCTCCATAACACCATGGTCCCCCCGAAGCTGACGCCAAGCATAACAAGGATTGCGATGGCTCCTGGCTTCGAAATCGTGGATATGGACGTGATGCCTGGCGCGCCACGCGAAAGGTCGTGCGCGTTCATGATAAGGCAACCTTGGTCTAGGTTCTATTTCAAGCATCGCCCGGTCCCGCTTACCTGCCAGTAGGTTCTTATCCTATAAGCCTCGCGAAAAAAGAAGAAAAGAAGGTACCTTGATTGTGTAATGCCAATCAATGCACCACGTCACGTGTTCTCTTGTTTTTAATCCACTTGAACGTCAATCCCGCGGTTGTCCCGATCACGGAGAATAGAAAACCGCAGAAACCCCAAAACCATCCTTGCTGGTAGAAGGGTTGGCTTGCATCGAAAACAATGAACTTATAGTACACGTCGTTCCAATTACCGATGAGGTCTTGTGCAAATACATGTAGCACGTGTATCCCCGGTTCACTTGGCATAAGAACATCATACGGGTTGTTCATCGTCAGGTTGGATCCATCGTCCCAATTGTACAGCACCTGGGCTATGCCAGACGCGTCGCCCAAGTATAAATCGACCAAGACACCACCACGTTGCCGGGTATTATTTGCCGGGCTATTGATGGTAAATAACGGTCCTGTATCATCGGTTGTGAATTGGAACACGAATACTAACGCGTTGCCGGCCATATCTCGTGCATAAACATGCAGCTCGTGGATCTTATCATCCGTGGGAAGCAACACATCGAATGGTGGAACGAAAGTGCTGTTTCCGGCATGGTCCCAGTGATACAGGACCTGGGCAAGATTGTTGACATCGTATATCTCGAGATTAATGGTTGTTCCTGATGCTAACGATGATCCATTGCTCGGCGTAACGAGAGTGATCGAAGGTGGAGTGCCATCGGTTATGAAATGGAACACGACATGACGATGGTTTCCAAGGCTGTCGTTTGCATACACGTGCAGATTGTGAATGCCTTCGCCAGCCAGGAGGGAAAGATCGTATGGACTATTCCACGTCGTGTTGAACGCGTCTGAATCCCAGTGATAGAGAACCGTAGAAATGGGGGAGGGATCCGACACTCCCACGTCGATGGTCGTCCCGGGTTTCAGGGCAGAGTTGTTTGAAAGAGCATTGAGTGTGACAACCGGGGCAGTTCCATCGACCGTGAATACGAAACGCCCGTGCCGCGTGTTCCCGAGCGGATCGATGGCGTAGATGTGAAGGACTTGTGATCCATCGCTACTTGGCAAGGAAACATCGTACGGGGACGACATTGAGGTATTAGTTGCAGTGCCCTCAAACCGGTACAAACATTGAGTGATTCCATTGGTGTCGAAAACCCCGAGATCGATGGTGGTTCCTGTCGCGACCACGATAGCCTTGATCGCCCTAGGGGGTGGCATGTGTCGCAGTCTTGTCATTGATCGTCGTGATTAAGAAAAATCCGAAGTCAAGAGCTAAGAATTTGCCTAAATACGCGTTTTGGCAAGCTTATTCCACGTTCTTTTTATTTTTTCTCTGGAAAATTCATTTAAAAAAACGATGGCGCCTAGGTGCTCTTTTTCTCGCCTTTTTTCACGCCCCCGGTCGAGGAGTGGCTAGTCGTGGAGGAGGTTGTTAACGACTTCTTTCTCCAATACCGGATCGTCGCTATCCCGGCTATGGTGAATGCTGCCAGGAATAAGGCGGCACCCGTGTAACCGGATAGCAGACTTTCCTCGCGATTCCTCACGAAAAGGTTCCCCGTGCTTTGCTCGTCCTCGGTCTTCATTGCCCAGTTCAGCACGAAATCACTATCCGAGACTTCATTATCCGAGCTATTTTTAAGAATAATAGCTTGCAAGCTGAACTGAACGTTGTTCTGCGTGACCACGTTTTCCCTGGAGTTCAAGAAGCTTATTCCCTCCGCGTGGATGGTGAGGAAGTTTGATGAAATCCTCGAATTGTTCGAATCGGAAACGCCGATACCGACCCAGTTATCCTTGAGGTTGTTGCCAAGCACCTCGCACTCCCCGGCCTTCATCAGCCAGATCCCACGCCCGCTATTCAATTGCACAGTATTTCCCAGCACCCGATTCTGCCATCCTGCAGAGATATAAATACCATTTTTCCCGTTCCTGTTCACGGTGTTCCCCGTTATCGAGATGTTGTTGGTATCGTAATATAGGTATATGCCACCTCCAAGGTTGTCAACGATGGTATTTCCCGTGATCCTCCCGTTGTCGGAGAATTGAAGCCATATTGCCGACCCGTTCACCTCGGCATTGAAGATAGTGCAATTGCGAATTATGTACGGCTCCGTTGTGTGCTCGATGAGGATCCCCGTCCGCATCCCGTGGCAATTAATGTACAAGTTCTCGACGATGTATGGATTAGCAGCCGTTCCCGAACCACTGCACCACGGATACGTCGCCCGAACGGCGCTCCAGTTGCCGTCCACGTGGATGGTGTCGGTTATTTCGACGAGACCATTCACTGACGGCGTGCTCGATCCCGGCCCGATGAGCGCCGATATCAACGTGAATGCACCCCACGATCCTAACCCGATGGTAATGATTAATAAAATTATCTTTATTGGATTTGCCCGCACTGTTTGTACACCTTGTTTCCGTATGCCCTTGCAATCTCGAGATGAATAGGTAATAAAAACCTTTGTGAAGGCTGGACAAGGCACCCTGGAGGAAAATTACTAAAAGGCGTGGAGAGATGTCAATCCACGAATCAAGGCCAAGGTGAGGTTCAATGAGCAAGACCCCCGAGGAGATCCAGCAAGAAATCAAGAAGAAACTGAAGGAAGCCGGGCTACTCGACCCCGAGACAGGGGAAATGAAACCCATGAGCGAGATCATCAAGGCGTCCGCGAAGATGGCCGGCCAATCACAAAAACAGCAAGAAAAGGCGCAAAAATCGCCGGAAAAAACGAAAGGAGAAGAAAAGGCGAAGAAAGCACAAGCATCGACATGGGCACCTGCCGCATCGCCCGCGGATAAGGCTTTCGAGGAGGAAAATCGCAAGCTCCTCGAGATATCCGATCGACTACGGGCGCTGGATGAAGGAGTCGCTCCCCTTATCAACGATTGCCACTCGACGCTGCCATCGGCGATTCTATCCCTGGTAAAGCAACAAGATAGCGTCATGAAGAAAATTCAAGTTTAACTGGGCCTGATTCCACATCCCTTTTTATTGTCTCTTTTTATTTTTGAAGTGTCCGCCTACCACCCACTACTCGAGCGGAAAGCCGCGGTTGAATTGCTGATTTCTCTTCTTTTCGATATTTTTCTTGAATAATTAGAAAAGTATATTATTACAAAAAATGCGGAATCTTCTTCCTTGTATAATGATACACACGATAACCCCAATTGTCACGAGTAAAAGTAAAGCCGTCCCATCCATACCAAGTATAAGATCATCCACGTTGCCCCCGTCCGTGATGGTCCAGCCAAATTCTTGGATGATCGATTCTCTTGCTGCCCTAGCCACTTTGCTATATCGCGAATAACCTGCATCGAAAATAACCCCGCTCTGTAACTGCAATTGCGACCAACCGAGGAGCAAGTTGTCATAGTTGGCCGTCGACAAAGTCACATTACAGAACATTTCCACCATAGTTGTCACGCTCGAGACATTCCATATACCAAGAGGTTGATCGAATGATGTGGCTCCAGAGAACATTTTATACATGCTTGTCACGCGGGAAACGTTCCAGTTACCGATGGACTGATTAAAAGAAGAAGCACCAGAGAACATTTCGCCCATGCTTGTCACGCTCGATACTTTCCATAACCCAATAGGCTGGTTGAACGACGATGCCCGCGAAAACATTGCCGCCATGTTTGTTACGCTTAAAACACTCCAGTTACCGATGGCCTGATTGAAAGCATAAGCCCAAGAGAACATATCGCCCATATTTGCCACGCTCGATACATTCCAATTTCCGATAGGTTGGTTGAAGGATGAAGCCCCGGAGAACATGTCTTCCATAGTTGTCACGCGCGACACGTTCCAATTTCCGATGGGCTGGTTGAAGGATGATGCACCGCAGAACATAGCCTCCATGTTTGTAACGCCCGAGACGCTCCAGTTACCGACAGGTTGGTTGAATGCAGAAGCCCAATAGAACATATGCCTCAGGCTATTAACGCTTGAAATACTCCAGTTACCGATAGGCTGGTTGAAGGATGATGCCTCGGAGAACATATCTTCCATAATTGTCACGCGCGATACGTTCCAATTTCCGATTGGCTGGTTGAAGGATGATGCACCGCAGAACATAGCCTCCATGTTTGTCACGCCCGAGACGCTCCAGTAACCGACAGGTTGGTTGAATGCAGAAGCCCAATAGAACATATATCCCATATTTGTCACGCTCGATACATTCCAATTTCCGATGGATTGGTTGAAGGATGATGCCCCGGAGAACATCCATTCCATGTTTGCCACGCTTGATACATTCCACGTATTAAGAGGTTGGTTGAAGTCAGTTGCTTGATAGAACATAAACGCCATGTTTGTCACGCTCGATACATTCCATGCATCAAGGGGCTGATTGAAGGCAAGAGCTTCGCCGAACATCCATTCCATGTTTGTTACGCTAGATACTGTCCAATTTCCGATAGGCTGGTTGAAATTATGAGCTGCCGAAAACATGTCCCCCATATCTCTCACGCTCGAGACGTTCCAGTTATTGAGAGGCTGGTTGAAATTCCAAGCCCAAGAAAACATCCTCTTCATACTTGTTATCTTTGATACATCCCAACTATTCAAGTTCCCATTACCCCCAAGAGTTGGGCAATCCCAGAAAGCACTCGTTAAATTCGTGGTTCCTGTCAAGTTCAAGGTATCAGTGGTCGTGAGATTCAAATTATAGCAGCCGGAAAAATAAGCGCCTGAGTTCCCCAATCGCAATGTGCCCCATTGCGAGATTTCTAGCAACTTCAACCGGTCTCCTCCATTATTAAAGCACCAACCAACAATCGTTCCGGTTATATTGATGTTGTAAATACCCGCAGTCGCATATGTATGCGTAGTGTTCGTCTGATTCCAAGTGGTAATCGTGTTTTGTATCCCGTCCCCCCAAACAACCGTAAAGGAATACGTGCCGCTTGATACAAGTGGCAAGCGCACTTGGGATGCATTGCTAGAACCGGTGCTAATCATATTGGTTTGCCAGATTGAAAGGAAAGATGCAGGATTGGATACTTGGGGCCTTGAAAATCCTTCCCATTGGAACATTTCGTTGTCCACGTGGATTGTTGAAGCAAAAGAGGTTACATTAATCAAGATTACTATTGTCGTTAAAATAAAAAGAGCTTGCCCTGGCCATCCTGGTTTTTCTCTCATTGAATTTTACACCGATCTCGAGCTTAAATGCTCCGTGTTCCAGGTTGATTACCCCGGGATGAAAGATTGAACCGAGAGAAGATAAACATTACCGGGTAATCCATGAAATGGCTTCTAAAATGTAAATTAAGGCATCACGCATAAATGCTGCTGTAGGCATTTATATGTAAAGCAATGAGAAGTCTCATATTATGGTAGTTCCATTCGATCGAGCAACATTCTTGCCTGGTAGGAAGACCAGGGGCGGGATTCTCTTTCCCCGCACTCGGCGTGTTTACGCTGCCCCCGGCGACGACGGGCACCTTGCGCTCCGTAGATCACGAGGCACGGCGCGTGGATGTGGAGCTGGATCACGAGGCCAAGATGCCCGCAGACCAGTTCTCCGGCCGCGTTGGATTCGTCACGTGCGGGCAAGGACGCTCCCGCACCTTCCGGTTGATCGATGTCGAGCTATCCGGGGCGCACCTCCGGTTTTCAACAAGGTGCTCGTTGATCGACGCGGTGGCCGGCGCCGAGAGCCCGAAAGCGCCGTGGTTACCCGATGCACGCACGGCTTCCGTGAACGGTACAGCGATGATCGTTGCCATCATGCCCGGCGACCGATTTTTCATGCCCCCCGTATACACGTGGCCTGGTGAAAAGTATCGCGCTGCATCACGCATAAATCTCGCAATGCGCATAAAAGTCCGATTGTAACCCCGAGATGAAGCTGATCAGCAAGAGTAACTGTTCAGAAAAGGATACGAGCCTTGCCTTTCGACTGTCCTCGAACACGATCGCCGCGATCAAGGGATCCATTAAAATGCTATCAAGTCTTCCGGATAAAGAACAACTGGACGCCATTCGATAGCCTTTTGCTTGCCACTGAACACAATGTTGCCTATGGTCAAGCGAGATTGCCGCGTGGTGAACCGGATGTCAAACGGGCCGATCGCTTTGTTCTCGAACAAGCATTGATAATTCTGCAAGAAATGCAGCATAGATTTCACTTTTACCGTGAGCTTGACGGGCACGCCGTTATACAAGACACCGAGTTGATTGTTCGTCCCCTCGATGACGCATCCCGTCGCGTTGAAATCGAGCATCACCGGGACGAAGCGGGGTTTGCGTTCCACGACTGATAGCGGTTTTTTGCAATAGGGACATTCCTTGAGCTGGAAATCGTCCCGCTGCACCACGTTATTATAGGTGAATCGCAGCAGCATCGCGTTACACTCCTTGCAAGCACCAACAAGACGGCCTTCCCTCTCGAGCCTCGAGATTTTGCCCGGCTCGTTGAGAATGGGTTTTAGATACTGGTGTATTGGCCCTTGATCGAATTGAAGTGTCGACTCTTGCGCGAAGAGCTTCACCTCCGAAAAGAAAAGTCCCTCGTTCCGCTGGATGAATCCGATGATCTGGGGCAAGGCTGATTCCTTGACCGTGATTTTCGTGAAGGTTTCGCAATGCGGCTGTCCCTCTTTGGTAAATGAGATTGTGATCGGAACTTCCTTGCCGTCTTCCTTGTTGAAGGTTACTTCGAAATAAGACCGACGAAACGGGCCTTCACTATAATATCCTTGTGCCCGGTAAACCTGGAATGCGTCGATGAATCGCAAGTAGACGCTCGCGAGCGCCTTTTTTGCATCGAACGTGCCATCTCTTGCTGCAACTTCCAGATCTACCCGATCGAATTTATTTACTTTTGCCTTGAGTTTTCTTGCTCCTGCCTTGGCGGACAGCTCGTCGGCACGGTCCTTGATCTCGGATTGTCGATTTGATGAGCCCGGCATAACGCCATCATGGATTAATTTTTTCGGGTATATCAAATCCTTGGGAAACGGTTCAAACACATCGCCGATGACCAGGCCAGCACCATGCATTGGGCTGATCGCGACATGGTTGTAAAGATCGGTGTGTTTGATTTCCAAGCAGAGCGGCCCGATCATGTTCCCGGGGCACGCATTGCCATACATCTCCGCGAACCGGAGTGCCTCGTCATTCTCAATCCTCGCGGGCCTCGCAACTCCTTGGAGGAGAACCGGGATGCCATTGCCAAGTATGAGTTGATCCCAATCCTTTGGATCCGATCCTAATTCCACCGGGATCACCCGTCCCTCGCGCCAGTATGTTTCAAGTGCCTTGTCACAACAAGGGCAAGAAGATCTTTTGGATTCATCAAATTCCCTCGCCATCGTTATCATGGCATCGCACGACTTGCAAGCGAGCACGATCTTCTTCGTAGTCGATATCGCCTTCTTTTTTCCAGGATCTCCGAGAACCACGTTCAAGAAGACGTCGTTCTTGTCGCCTAGCTGGACTTTTCCTTGTTCCAGTGCATAGAGAACGATTTTCTTGAAGCTGGCAACCCCACGCTCGCCGATCGTCCTCAAGATTAATCGGGCATAGTACGGATCGCAAGGAATACAATCGGCTGGCTGGCCATATATTTTAATCCCAAGCAACGACCCGTCCTTGGCGACGCACGCCCATACTCGTCCAGCTCCTCCCGCATCCTTGCACGGGAATTTGACATAGCAATCTTGAATGTGGACGACTCCCGAAACGCCTGGTGCAAAAAGGATGTTGTGAGAGGTTGCATCTTTCAGGGGCAACTCGGACGGCGTTTTCTCCACCAGCAGCGCTATTGGATCGACCAGATCAGCCGGGATCCAGCCGTTACGATGCATCCAAGCAAATAACGCGGGCAGCGATTCATAAATCCGGTTATCGTAGGTTTTGTGGAGGAAATCGCAAATTTTTACAAGTACGTCCTTATCCCGTGGTGATTTAATCTCCTGTATCATGTCGCAAATTGCATTTGGAACGGGGTAATAGTCGAGGTTTATTTTGCCCAGCTTCTGATCCATGAAAAGCTTGCATAGCCGGGTGAGGTCTTCTCTCATTGCGCTGGCGTTCGCCTTGTACATATGTGCAATTGCCAAGTACAAGTAAAAGATGGCCTTATGCGTGATGGGCTCTTCTCGATCCAAGGCAACTGAAATGCTCCTTATTGCATCGTCCCAAAGTCCCACGAGCAGTTGGCTTTCCACCAATCCATAATAAGGACTTGCATCGTGAAGGTCCAATTTTGCTGCTTTTTCATATAGCTTGATTGCTGTCAAGTAATCCTTTTTGTAAAAAGCATCATTTGCCTGTTGCAAGATGTCTGAGTGAGGAAAGAAAATGTCTGCCATTTCTTCTTCTGAATACTTTTACAAGTTTATTAAATATATGATTACGTTGAGTCAATATGCTTTAGTGACCAAGAATTCCTCCCCATTGCATAAACGTTCAAAAAGTTTTCCCTTTGTTCATTATTTTAGAAATTATTTAAACATTGTTCATTCAAGATTTTTTTAAATCGTCATCCTATGTGTGGAAATCTTGACATAAGATTGGTTCAGCCAGCAGTTCATATATTGTCATCTAAAGTCGTTCAATCTTGGTCAATAATAAAGAATTGATCAAGGATTGTGAATTTTTACCTGTTTGAAAATGTCTATAAATATTTAAAAGGAAAATTGGTTAAAAGGGTGAAAAAAAGAGAAGTTTTACACGAACTCGTAGCTGCATTTCTTGCAGATGTGCTTCTTCGCGTAGATGGGAACGTGGCCGACGTAGGAGAGAACCCGGGTCTTGTCTTCGACGTTCTTTATGTCCACGTTACCACACATAGGGCAAATTATTCGGGATTCGCTTGAAAACTCAGCCTCAGGCGTGGCAGGCTCCAGTTCCTTGATCTTCGCAGTTTGCTCCGAGATCGTGCTGTCCTGGTTCGCTAATTTGCCGTTGAGCTCGTCAAGTTGCGCCTTCGCCTTCTGGATCTCGGCATCCTTTGATGCCACCGAATTCTCCAGCGACGAGATCTTCGCCTTCAGCTCGTCTACTTCCGCGCTGAGCTGGTTCTTCGCTGAATCCAGCGCCGAGATGTTGTCCTCTTTCTGCGACAAGGTCGTATTTACGGCACCGAGTTGGCCGGTCAAGTCCGCGACTTGTTTCTGGAGAGAACTCACTTGCGTGGACAATGAATCGCCGGACTTGGATGCTTGGCCGAGCTGGCTGTCGAGCGACTGCGCTTTCTGCTCCACCATGGCAATCTTGGAGTTGAGGTCATTCTTTTCACCGAGCAGGCCAGTCTTCTCCGATTCCAGCCCGGCAACTTTCGCTTTCAGGTTGGCAATCTCGCCATTCAAGCCCTTGATGTTCGCTTCAAGGCCCGCCTTCTCGCGAGAGAGTTGCTGGATTTGCCCGTCCTTCGATGTGGTCGTGCTGTTCAGCTTGGCATCGAGTTCCTTCACCTTCGCATCGAGGGTCGCGATGGACTGCTGGGCGGATCGCTTCTCGTTGAGCAATTTTTCGTTCTCGGTGTGCAGGTTGTTGATTTCGATGGTCTGGTCTTGAACTTTTGCTCGAAAGTCGAGCAGCACCTGTCCCATTACCTTTGCTTCTTTATCGGGTTTACTCTCGATTTTAGTCCAATCTATAGCCATTCATGTTCACCAATGCATCAGATAAATGAAATCTTCAATATTTTTTTCAGTCTGGACATTTCCATAGACGGCATGACGTTGCGCCGTGCAACGACAATCATGCGATAAAACTACATGGATTAATATGTATTTCCGCGGTTCTTATTTATGTATTTTTGTAGTAACTCAACGACAGATATTTCATGCTTCGAAGCGCGTTTGTTACTCCAGCGAGCATGCACACGGGGCACGCGTGGAAGGCGAATCGCAGCGCGTCCCGATCGATCGCGATGTAGCATCATGGACGATCCCGCGGTCCTCCAAGATAACAAGAAAAGAAAAAAAAGGAACGGCCGCGTCGTTCACGCGGTCGGACTTGCGAGGTGAATGCCAGCTATTTCCGAATTCTCTTTCCTGGGTATGGTGGACCTGCCATCGCCAAATAATTCGTTGAAGAGTGCTATCCCATACAATTCCTTTCCAATCGGTAAAACGCGTTGTGATCCCGCCGTTTTTTATTCACTCTTCTTTTTTTACACAAATAACAGATTCAAGCCTGGTGGCAGAGCAAATTCGATGCAAAAATCTTTTTAACGGGTAATAGAAGATTTTGCGCCATATAGCACCTTGAAAGGAAAAAGAAACGATTCTTTTCGACGCATTTTACCGTGCCTACAAGCTGCAAGGCAAGCCAGTTCTCGTTCCCTCGCGCGCATATTGAATATTTATTAGTAAGTTGCGCGTCGAGTTTTGTAATAGCACTATCAAGGACGAACATCAACATGTGATGTGTTATGATTAAAGCAGAGCGAAAAAGCAAGTATTGGATCTTGGTTTCTCTCTTAATTCTCACCCTGGTCGGATCAACGGTTCCCTTCTTGGATACCAAGAACGAATCGCCGCTACCAGGCTTGGAACAGGGTAACGTGCTTGTCGGAAGCGATTATACGTCCGTATCATCAATCGACGGCCTTCAAGATGTCGCGGTATTAGGCGATTACGCGTATGTCGTGAACAATTCGGGGATGACGATATTTGACATATCCAATCCCGGGAATCCTATTAGGCGGGGCATTAGAACAACAACGGCGAGTGCCATGGGCATCGACGTGTCAGGAAATGTTGCTTACGTGGCTTGCAATTCTGCCAGTGCAGGTCTAGCCACGATAAACGTCATGAACCCCCGGAATCCCAGGACACCCGTGTATGCGAACATAGGTAGCGCTGCGGAAGACGTGGTCGTTGAAAATGGGATAGTTGCCTACGTTGCCGGCGGTGCGGGGGGCTTGATCACCGTTAATGTCTCGAATCCATCAAACCCTAACGTCTATCATCAAGAGGACACGACCGGTTTTTCCAGAGCCGTGTTCATTGCTGGAAAAACCACCTACATTGCAGATTCTCTGTCGGGCCTCGCGGTTATCAACACCACACTCGTCATGAACCCGGGCACGCCGGTATACGAGGACACGACGGGATGTGCACTCGACGTGTTCGTGTCCGGGGACTATGCCTACGTGGCAGATAACGATAGCGGGTTGGCGATAATCGACGTGTCGAACCCGAATAACCCTGGCACACCGAATTACTTGGTAATTAGTGGCGATCGTGTCGAATCCGTGTATGTCTCCGGGAACTATGCTTACTTGGGTGTTAAGAGTTATTTCGGGTTCTCAACTCGGCTGGTCATCGTCGACGTGTCCGACCCTTTACACCCAGTTCAAGAGGGGCAATGTAACCTCCCAGGGTTAATGGCGAGCGGGATTTGCGTCGATGGAATTCGTGCCTTCATCGCGAATGGCTATTTCACGACCGTGAAGATCGCGGAGTATCTCTCGTCCCCCGGGGCTTTGACCATTAAGGACATGTTTGATACTGTGCAAGTCTTCGTTGACGGGGATTTTGCATATGTAACAGATTATTATTCGATTGCCATCATCAACATCTCCGACCCGCTTAATCCGGGAACGCCTGTTTATTGTAACTTGACAGGAATTGTGGAGGATGTATTCGTGTCGGGGGATTTTGCGTACGTAGCCGACGGCGCGAGTGGCCTTGCCATCATCGACGTTACCGATCCGACGAACCCGGGCACCCCTGTGTACGAGGACACCTCGGGCAATGCCAACGGCGTGTTTGTTACCGGGCATTATGCGTACGTGGCCGATGGTAGTTCTGGTCTGGCGATCATCAATGTCATCAACCATAAGAATCCCGGGACCCCGGTCTACCTGCCCTTGGGTTCACCAACGGGGAAGGTATTCGTGTCGGGCAATTGCGCGTTTGTCACACTGAGTGGAGCCATATCGATCGTCAACGTCACCCGTCCAAGCAACCCCTCGAATATATTACAACCCTCGATCGGTGATAGTACATGGGATGTAAAAGTAGTGGGAGGTTTCGCGTACGTGGCTGATGGCAATTTGGGCCTCGCTATAATGAACGTCACCGATCCAAACAATCCTGGCACACCTGTTCATCGTAGCCTAACTACTACCGCTCGCGGAGTATATGTTAGCGGGGATCGTGCATACGTTACCACGATCGACGGACTGGCCGCCATCGACATCATTAATCCCTTGAGTCCCGGTACACCTGTTTATCGGAATATAACTTCAGCGTCCCGTGGCGTGTTTGTCTCAGGGGATTACGTGTACATGGGCCTTTATTCAGCCGGGATGGGCGTTTCAAAAATCAAGGACTTGTGGTACGTCTTGCCAGAAACAAGCCTCAATTCCATATCACCAAATCCCCATTACGATGACAATATTACGGTAAGCTGGGGTAGCGTACCTGGTGCCACGGGTTACGATATTTTCCGGACCACGTCGCCGATAAGCACGCTGACCGGCAATACGCCAACATTCACTAACCCGACAAGTACGGTTATAGATACCGTGCCTGGAAATGGCACGTATTATTATTTCGTCGCGGCAAGGAATGCAAGGGGGACGGCATGGATATCCATGTATGTTTCAGTTACCGTCTCGATCGACGCTTTCGAGCCGGGTTACTTCTCGCTCTATAATTCAGGGAGCTGGACCACCGATCAAACGCCCGATATAGTGATCATGTTTATAGACACTGTGAGCGGTGTTAATGCAACGTCTGTCCAGTTCGCGTACTCGACAACAGGCGAAACGGCTCCGACTAACTGGGCTAATGTTACAGGCGTGTACACGGATATAACATTCATGAATCCCGTGGCGAATGGCTACAAGAATTGGGCGTATGCTTTGGTGACCGGGGTTCCGTTCAACCAGGACTCCAACGTGTCCAACACCATCCGGCTTCGAGCTCGGGACATGGCCGGCCACCTCGGTATCCAGAGCCCGGCAGCGGTCGTCCTTATCGATTCCAGCCCGCCATCGTTCGCCGTGCTGACAGCGCCCGGCGCACATTACATCGTGCCACCATCGATCCACGTCCAGTTCAACGACACGTTAACCTTGAACAATGCCTTTTACAAGGTGGACAGCTACTCCCCGGGCGGTACCGACACCAACGGCTGGAGGGATATATTCGGAGGTTGCGGGAGCAATAGCTACGACGGCCAGTTCGTGATATTAGATTCTGTCTGGGATTTGCTCTCGGTCGGTTCCCACGTGGTTTACTTCAAGGCCTGGGACGACGTGACCAACGTCAACGATAGCACCAGCGTGTCGTGGCAGTTTTACAAGGAGGCGACCTTGACCGCACCCACCCTTAACGATATAACACCCAATCCCGACTACGATGGCAACATTACCCTCAGTTGGTCTTCTGTTCTATACGCGGTCAATTACAGCGTGTACCGTAGCACGGCCTCGTTTATCGAGGTGGATGAGCCCTCGGTCATCCTGGTCACCGTCACGACCGGGATAAGTTTCGAGGATACAAACCTTTCCGTCGGGTCGTATTACTACATGGTCGTTGCCAGGAGCAATTATTCCTATTCGTTTTCAAGTCTCCAGAATGTTAATGTTTCTAGCGGCAGCGGGCCATCCGGCGGGCCGCTGGACCCTCTCACGATAGCATTAATCGTCGTTATCGGGGCGGTCGCCGGCATAGTTATTTCCACATACTATTACAAGAAGAACCGGTCGCCACCAAAAGTGAAAGAACAAGAAAGCCGGTAGGCTCGTCGAGTATTTCCAAGAATTTTCTCTTTTTTATTTTAGTCGAATTAAATAGACACTTTCACTCGCCGTGCAGATGCAAGGTAAAAGTAGACGATCCCGAACAAGACGACGTAGTTGATGGCGAATATCAAGGGAATACTGTACCCGATCAGCGCGATCGATACCGCGAAGAGCGTGATGCCCGAAACGAAAACGCACTTTATTGCCGTTAAACCCAGGCGGCTCGCGATAACAAAGCCGGCCGCGATGGCGACGCTCCCGACCGCCAGCATTGCTTAGGTCCCAAAGGTGGGCCGCTGCGGGTAGTACCAGTCGAAAAACACGATGATGGCAGCGTAGAGCGCCCAGGCAATCGCGACGAACGTCACTCGCTAGGTGCTGTGTGGGTTACCTGACTATGCAGCATATATTAGCCTAGTGACGGCAGCAGCGAGTACAAGCGAGGAAAGAGATTTCCCTCCCACCGTAAGAATTACCAGGATTCATAGATGCGGGGGTGCGCCGTGCGGCCGTTCGCGACCTCGGGACTGCGCTTGAAGCGGAACGGGCCTGGGCTGCCTTTCAGCCCGAGGGGGACGATCCACCTGCCAAGCTGCTGCCGCCATACGTTGAGAAGCTCGGCCTTAGCATCGACAATGTTGATCAGGACCATTGCCTCCTTGTAGGCCTCGTCATCGAAGATCTTCGAGATTAAATCGATCAAAAGTTCCTGCGAAATTTTCTCGATTGGACCGAGCCGCTTGATGCTAGGATCATTATCCTTGTTACAGAAAACGACGTCGTTGTAGAATATGCACACATCGCGATCGATGCGGTCCACGTGCGGCGCCGCTTCCTTGAGGATGCGGTAGAGCCAACACAGGTCGCGCCCGGTTGCATGCAGCTTTTCGATGACGAATTGTGTGCCATTGGTATCTCGTAAATGACCCCTGCTGGGCAAGAAACGGTCGGCAAGCTCTTCCACGGCTGCTGCGGTTATGGATTGGTGGCAATCAAACTGGTCATTTTCGATCATAATGCGAAAATCTCCCACTTTCGACTGGATTTGAATAAGATGGAAGAAAAGGCATTTAAAGTTTATGACCGCCCCGCGTGATGTGATGGTCCGTCGTAGCCACCGACGCGCCGGTGGCGCCATTCGCAATCGTGATGAAGCCCGGAAGAGAAGACGTTTCCCCGAGATTCTGTCCTTTCCCGGGACACCATGTCCCCACCAATCCTAAAGGAAGGAAATCGAAGATTAGTACCGTGGTGACTTGGCCGATTCGATCGAATTCGCCGAATCGATGCAAGAAAGCGACAAGGTGAACCCAGCACGATAACACTCACGAGCGTCTTGGAGCGTCTCAATGACGAAACAGGGCATTATGGCATCGTCATTGACGAGTTGCTCTTCATCCCGCTCTACCAGCGGGATAAGGACACATCGGGCGTGGGGATCACATTTTCCACGCTGCCGACTGAAGACGAATCAAAGGAGCTCCATGGCGGGGGCCTCGCGGTCTACGGCTATGCCTGCCGCGACAGGCACACGGAGAAGGTCATGGTCCAGCACCAGTGTAGAACTGCAGCACTTGGCTATGATGGGGCGCGGAACACGGTCGAGAACGTAGTTCATTTACGGGATGAAAATGCCCGCTTGTTGTACCAGATACTCCCGTTCACCATCAAAGCTGTCTCGGAAGCGGAGTGCAAGGCCGGGATCACGAGTTCACCGCTCCGAGACCAGTTTATGTTGTTGTTCGTGTCGGACCTGGCCAAGGGCCTCGAAGAGATCAATCAATGCGGCGAGGTTACTGATGTTCACGCGCTCAGCATCGGCTTGCTCCTTCGCAACTTGCTCAACCTCGAAATGTCGCAAGCGGAGGAGAATGGGATCGTGGGTATGTTTACGAGCAAGAACCTCGACCTCGAGCTCATACAGCGCATCGAGACCAATCCTATCATCGACCATGACAGCGGCGAGACCCAGATGGAGACCCGGTTGGGGAAGATTAAAGCGGCCCTTCAAAACACGCCCGACCACGGCGCGGTCAATGTGCCGAAGATATCGGCAGCCGCGCCCATGGAGCCGCAACTAGACATCCTGGAGCGAACATGCAAGAACGTCTTCCACGAGGAATCGCGTGCCTTCTTGACACCAGACTTCGGCGAGGAGGCGCCGGAGGAAACATACGATCCCGCGACGGCCATATACGACGAGAACGGATTCCTCAACCCGAATTACGAGGAGCCTATCCCGACCGAGGTCTTCGATCCGCGCGTTGACATCGTGGATGAAGACGACTTCAGAAACCCGGTTGCCGAGGAGTCTCTCCAAAGCGAGATCCACGATTTTAATGCGGACATGAACGCGCCCGAGGCCTTCTCGGTTTTCGAGAGCCCGGGCGAGAGCACGGACGAAAACCAGGCTGTTGAGCTCGAGGTTTTCACAGGTACCCCGGAATCCGCTGTCCCTCTCAGCCAATGCTTGACCAAACGAAGGCGCCTCTTCATCTGAAGTTAATCTATACAATATAATTTATTATTCTTTTTTCCCGTCGACAATAAGAGCAATGCACGAAGAGTGGAACAATCAACCGGATTTCTCATGTTCTTTCGGGGTGCTTGCCCAGGCCACTTGCTGCGCGGGATTCCCACTGAAAATGGCACCCGCGGGGACGTGCTCGTCGAGCTTCACGATTGATTTTGCCAGTATCGTGCTTTTTTCTCCCAGCACGGCCCCTGGCGGCACGCGAACCCGTTCCCCGACCAGGCAATCCTTCATAATGGTCACTTTCTTGATGATGAGATGCCCCGGCGTGAAATAATGGCTCGTGATGGCTGCCGCCCTGCCGATGGCGACATTATCCGCGATTTCGACGAATTCCGTGTCGACCCACGAGTCAATCAAGCCCACGTTTTTCCCTATCGCCACGGTCCCGGTGCCCAACTTATTGTAGACATAGGAGCGTTTCATGAACGTGAACGGCGTGAGCTGCAATATCCAGCACGGGAATTTCTTGATGGCCCGGCGGACGTGCCAGTGATAATAATCCGGGTCCTTGAAATCGCGCGGGAAGATGCCCTCTCGTGGCTTGTGCAAGTGCGTGTCGATGAACAAGAAAAACCGCGCCACCTTGATGCTGGAAAGAGCATTCAAGTAATGCACGACGAGCAAGTTGAACGGGAACACGAGCCAGATGCCGATCCGTCCCCATGGATCGATAGTGACAAGCAAGTCGAGCAGCCATTGGAAGGACCCGACGCCAAGCGGGTTCCAATTGAACGCAGCGCCAAGATAAAAGTATTCTAGAATTAAAGCGGGTATGATGGAAAGCCACATGATGACGAGCATCAAGAGCACGATTCTTTTCGACGGGATCACGCAGTTCGTGAGCGGTCCCATCTTGAATGCGGTCGGTGCTGACATGATACTTATTCCTCTTGCATCACTCGATCTTTTTCAGTTTCTTGACAGGATTGCCCCCGAACAGGTATCCACATTCGACATCTCCGTTAAGGTTGGTGCCGGAATTCGCGCCAATGACGCAAGAGCGGCCTACCTTGGTCCCGGGGGCTATCACGGAATACGCCCCGATGATCGAGTTTTCGTCGATGACGGTTTTCCGGGTGAGGAAGACATCGTGATACAAGCAGTGACTCATTACCGTGCTGTTCATGCCGATCATGCAATAATCTTTAACGTCCACGAATTCAGAATCGACCCATGCCTCGTGTAAAACGACGGTCTTTCCCACGTGCACGCCGAGCAACTTGTAGGCAATTTTATCGACCCAGGGGAACGTGGAATTCCGGGTCAACCAGATAGCATAGTACTTGAAATACGACCGTGCCTGGTAATAGCGCATCTCGCGGCTATCCCGGGGAAAGACGCCCTCGTTCGGCTTGCATTTCTTTTCCAAGATCGTCACGGCGATCTTCACGAGGAACAACGAGCTCAAGATGAACACGTATGCCAACCCGGCCATTTCGAACGGGAACAGAAAGAGAAATAACCAGGACAGCACAACGAGATTGTAATAGGACCACGCGAGTGCCACTGTTGCCATTGTCGACAAATAAAAGATGAATATCAACCATTTCGAGTGCGTGGCGACCAGCGGCGGTGAAAGCGTCACGTGCTGCTCGTTTATCGGGGATTGCTGCTGCTGGCCGGATTTTTCGGGTTCCATGGCGAGATATACAATGACGCACGGAATTATTAAGTTCGTTGATTCCCTAGGTTGATTATTAGTTCACGCGCCATCTCTTGCCCGCGTGACGTAGTGGAGCTCGTGGCGAAACACGTTGATGTCGTGTCCCTGGCAAGCGATCTCGTCGGGATCCGGTCAGATCCGCCGGACCATCCGGAGCAAGCCGTCGCGGATTACTTGAAAGAGCTGTTCAGTAAACATGGACTTGCATACATCGATCAACCGACACCGCTGGGAAAGGAGCGCCAAAATCTCCTTGTCGTGAGCGAGGACATCGACGCCACAGCCAATCTGCCAAGCCATCGAAATGGCTTGCTCTTCTCGGCCCACATGGATGTCGTGCCGCCAGGCGACGAAGGTTCGTGGATCAATGGCGAGACGGGGCCATGGATCGATGATGGCCGGCTCCATGGCCGCGGGGCAACCGACATGAAAGGTGGCATGGCGGCGTGCATCGCTGCGTTCTTGGCCATCAAGGAACGGAACCTTATGGAAAAAAGCCAAGGCAAGCTAATCGGCTTGTTATTCACGGTCGATGAGGAGATGACCATGACGGGGGCAAAAACCTTCGCCAATTCGCCGTTGGCTCGTCACTTCGGCAACATAATCCTTCCCGAGCCAACATTATTGAAACCCATGCGTGCGCACAAGGGATACTTGTTCGCCAGGTTCACGGTGAAAGGAAAGGCAGCACATGGATCGGTGCCGGAACGTGGCATCAACGCCATCAAGTTGGCCATGAGATTGTACAGCTGTATTGAATCACAATTCGAGATCGATAGACAAAATCATATGCACTCGGTTCTCGGCCCTCCCACGATAAACCTGGGCGTCTTCAAGGGCGGGGAGCGGCCCAACGTCGTGCCGGACTCGTGCACGTTCTGCATCGATCGCAGGATTACCGAAGGTGAAGATCCAGAGGCTATAGTGAAGTCGCTTGTTGCCATCACCCGCGATTTCAAGCGTCCGGATATCGCGACAATCGAATGCAAGATCATCAACAAGCAGCCGCCATACATCATCGATGAAAAAAACGTGCTTCTCGGGTTTTTAACCGGGATGCTCGGGCCGGCGGAGGTCATGCACGGGTATACAGAAGCGGGCATTTACGCCAACTATGCGGGGATCCCGACCGTGATCTTGGGACCAGGTAGCATCGATGGTGCCCATGTCGCGAACGAAATGATTGCGATCGAGGATCTTGAAAAGGCAGCAAACATCTACGAAACGATCATGCTCCAGTACCTGGAAGGAAAAATTCAGGCGTGAATCATGCAAAAGAAACCCGTAAAACTCGCAATATTCGACATGGACGGCACGCTGGTGAATTTTTCCATCGATTCCAAGGCACTGCGGCTCGAAGGCATCAAGTACCTGAAACAGACATTGGAAATTCCTGATGGCATCCTCGACGTGAAATACAACACCATGGAGCTGGTAGCGCGGACCAAGACTCATCTTCAGAAGGAAGGCAAGGCCGAACCAGATTGGGCCAAGATTTACGCCGAAATCTTCAAGATTGCAGAGAAATATGAGGACGAGGCCGCCGAGATCAGCACGGCGATGAATGGAATCACGGACGTTCTGATGGAATTAAAGGCGTCAGGCATCCATATGGCAGTATGCACTTTCAATTCGACCAGGAATGCACTGCAAGTTCTAGAGCGGAACAACCTTGCATCGTTTTTCGATTCCGTCGTGGGTCGTGACAAAGTGCCTGACAAGACCAAGCCTAATCCTGCCCATGGTCGCTATATCTTGGATGAGCTCGGCGTTCATCCTAAGAATGCGTGCATCATCGGAGACCATCCAAATGATATCGAGATGGCTTTTAACATGGGGTGCAAGGGCATTGCCATCACGAGCGAGCGGCACGGACCGGCGGATTTCGCCCGCTTCAAGGATGTCACGATCGTGAGCGAACGGGACTATCATTTGCTAGCCCATACCATCAAGAATGTTTTAGGCGTGGCGTGAATCGTCTGCGCCCTCGATATCGCAGCATTGAATTCCCTCACGCGAAAGTTTTTTTCTCGTCACGACCTTTCCTTTTTAAAACGTGAAACACAAGGTGAAATCATGGTAGAAAAGCCTCGCGTTTATTTCACGACCACCGTCTTCACGGACATTGCCAGCAACCCAAAAGTATCCCAGAAGGTTAGAGAGGAAATCTTGAAAGCCTGGAATGACTTGAACAGGGTCGCGGAAGTGGAGGTTTTCAAGGGAAGATTTCCCGACGCGAGCGAGATCAAAAAAGAAATCACGGATCCACGAACGCGCTTCGTCGGTTGCCACCTCTCGCACAAGATCGATGCAGATTGGCTCGCGCGTTCCAATGTTGTCGCCGTCTCAACGGCGACGATGGGCTTCGACCATGTGGGCCAGGCTCAAGGCGTTATCATCACGCATACGCCGGGCGTGCTCAACAATGCAGTCGGGGATTACACGGTTGCGCTCATCGAAACGACCTTGCGTAATACCACTGGCCTTCACGACCGTGTCTGGTCGGGAAATTGGAAGGCTGGTGAGAAGTGGGATCTCGATGGCGATTTGTCTCGATCCCTCGACAACCAAGTGCTTGGCATCGTCGGTTTGGGTGAAATCGGGATCGAGCTTGCTCGGCGCGTGCAGCCATGGAACGTCAAGATTCTTTATTACGACATTATCCGCCGGGAGGAACTGGAAACACAATACAAGATGGAATTTCGGCCTGACATGAGAAGCGTCTTCAAGGAGGCAGATATCGTCTCGTTGCACATCCCGCTGAACAAGCAAACCCAAGGCATCATCAACAAGGCATTGTTCTTGGAAATGAAAGATGGCGCGTTGCTCGTCAACACGGCACGAGGTGGTATCTTGAACACTGCAGATTTATTGGACGTGCTCGATTCTGGTAAAAAGAAAATCAACTACGCCACGGATGTCTTCGAAACCGAGCCTATCCCGCAAGAAACATTGGATAAATTCCGCTCGATCAAGAAAAAATACCCGGAGCTCAGGTTTGTCTTTATGCCGCACAATGCATCGGCAGATGCAAACACCCGCGGCACCATGGCGAAGATGATCTTCGAGGACTTGTACTGGCTGGTGACGTCCAAGAACATCGATGATTTGAAGAAGTGCCGTATCATCCCCTCGCAAAAGCAAGCCTTGATTGGCGAAAAAAACGTTGATCAATTCCGCATTCGCAAGTACTGGAAGGGGGCATGAACCGTGGTGGGAAAGAAAGTCATCATCGTTGGCGAGATGCACAACGATCTATTTTACAAGTGCGAGTTTTTCAAGGCGCTGGAAGACCAGCTCGCTGAAAGGATCGCACGTGACAATGCCAAGCTGGAAGGGATGAAAAACGAGGAGATCAAGAATCTCATCCACGCGGTCATATCGGATCTCCCCAAGAAAAACCCGGCCGAAGCGTTCATCAAGCGCGGCGGTAATGGCAACAATTCCACCGAGCTCTTTGGCAAACTGGGTGTCCCGATCAAGCTCATGACGGTCGTGGGCCGCGGATCGGAGTGGATGAAGGACGAGCTGGATGCGATGGGCGTCGACACTTCGTGCATCTTCCAGCTGCCCAAGACCACGCCTATATCCACGATCATCGAGGACCCGGTCACGACCAAAATCTTCACGGCAGCGAACTTGAAGAAGGACATGAACTTCTCGACCATCTCGATCGAGAACTCGCATTTCGCCGACGCGTCGATCGCATTTTTCACGCCCATGTCGGCGAAGTTCGAGCCAATATTGTCCAAGTTGCAAGGAATGCCCATCGGTGTAACCACGGCTATCACGCTGGAAAGCCAGGCCATCGATAATCTCGAGGCTTTGCAGCAAATCGTGAAGTTGAAGATCGACGTGCTGTTCGTGAACAAAGCGGATGCAATATCCGTGTCCGCAACCAAGAGCCTCGACGATGCAGACAAAGTGCTCCAGCGATTCGCAAGGATCCGCGTCATCACGCTGGGTTCGGAAGGGTCGGTCATCCGATCGGATTTCTGCCAGCCGGTAATGCTGCCCGTGTTCCAGGTCAAGGTCATCGATCGAACCGGCGCCGGGGATTCATTCGCTGCAGGCGTCCTCTTGAAATGCCATGAATTCATTGAAAAGAACGGCAACCTCGTGAAGTACCTGGAAAAAGCAAGCCAGAAAGACAAGGTTGCGCTGCTCACGGATCTCGGGACGTTCGGGACGGCCGTCGCGTCCCTGAAGGTGTCGACGGCGCGAACTCCGACGAGGCTTGAAGTGGCCGAGTTCTTGAAGCAGCACAAGCTCTGAAAAGGAAAGAATTCAAATTCCATATTTTTTAGAAGATGATCTGCACCGATAAGGCTCACTTAACCTGCTGAAGGTATATCGCCTCGATCCTTCGCTTTGAGCAAATTGTCGCACTTCCAGCAAGTCTCGTTAAGTCCTACCAAGGTTTCATAGCAATCTTTGTAATAAACGGATTCACAATGTTCGCAAAACATCATTTGATCGTGGCTCACGCCCTTGTGTAGAGTGCATCGCGCCGCGGGCGGTGATGGCACAAGCTTGCCCGGCGAAAACAAGGCACTTGCCTCCACCCTTGACCCAAGGCACTTGCCTCCACCCTTGGACCTCATCATTGTCAGATTCCTTCGAGCTCTTGATAATAGGCTCTAGGATAATATCATTGTTAAATGCATTACCACCAAAAAGGGATATGGTGCATACATCTCCCAATTCTTCAACACCAGAAGCTTCTCAATACGTTGAGACAAACTCTGGGAAGGGAGATATTATAACCTTATATTTTTTTAGGATCTAGGATCTCCCATGAAGAAGGGTAAAACCGCTTTCATGCTGGCATCGGCATTTTGTGCCTTGCCGTTTTTACCGTATCCCGCGATTGGGTTCTGGACGCGATGGACCACGAACACGCTCGGCATCTCGATAAATCCTTATGGATTAGTCATGATCGAGCAATATCAGGTGTATAACTTCATAACATGGTTCTTGATCCCCGGATTGATGTTCGCTGCAGGCACGCTGTTAATTTTTCTCGGTGCAGTGAGAGCGCGGATTGGAATTGCGGGCACGCTCGTCGTGTTATCGAGCCTTGCGACGTTCGAGCTGGTCGCGTATTTATACGTGCTCTCTCTGGGATCCTTTGACGGGATTACCGCAAACACGTTTCTCGCGGGTTATAACGGCACGTCATTTTGGGGTCCAGGCGTCGGCTTTTTTTGCGCGCTAGGCAGTGTCGCGTTCGGGTTAGATGCATATCACGTGACCATGACGCATTGCTATTACTGCGACGAGAAAGGGGGCGGCCTCAAGGTCACGACCATCATTGATGACAAACTACGGCAGATCCGGGTGTGCACGGATTGCTTCAAGTGCATGTCAAAGGACATAATCCAAGGGGTCGAGGAAGCTTGAAAAAAACCAGCATCCTTCATTTCGCCATCATTTTTTCCGCGTTCGCATCGATCATCGCGGGTAGCAGTGCGATAGGCATCCAACAACAATTTACAGTCACGAGTATTACAACAAGCCAGATGGTTATCCATCGGACGATCTCGATACGCGGGGACGTGGCGCTCGATGCATTCTGCGCGGGAAACGGCACGGATGGCCTCACACCAGCCACGGCGCACGTGATAGATTATTTTAATGTCACCACGCACAATGCAGGCACGATCTTGTTTCAGCTGAACGATACCACGCGCCACGTCATCGTGCGCAATTGTTTCTTCTCATACGAACCCGTATCAGGGGATGATTATTACTATAGCGGTATCGGCATCGTGGTATATAATTGCGCTAACGTGACCATCGATCTATGCACGGGCACGCTTCTGGAGTATGGTTTCGTCATTTCCCATTGCACGAATGTCACGATTTCGTCAAACTATCCCGAAGATTGCGATACCAGCGTGTATGTGCAAGATTGTGGGATGATCAATGTGCATAATAACACTATCCAGTACACAGGAGACGCGCTGAGGTTAATCCGTTGCAACAATGCCACCCTCTACTCAAACGTGCTTACGGATAATTCATATGGCATCCATCTTCAAGAATGCACGGGAACGAACATAACGTCCAATGATTTCGATGGTAATTCTGACGGGATAAACGCGCAAAACACGGCGTTGATTTCCATCAGGAGCAATACATTTAACGGTACTTATGACGCAATCTATCTCAACAACGTTTCAGCCAGTAATATCACCGATAATTACATGCACCATAACTATGACGCCATTTCTATGGATTCGTGCAACAGCATCAAGGTTGTGAACAATAGCATCGACGGAGATGTAATTGCAGGATATCCGCAAGATCGACGTGGGATCTTCGCAATTTCATCAACTCACTGCGAGTTCACCGACAACACGGTCGCCTCGGGTCGAGGGAGCGGTATCCTGCTTGGTGATTGCATCGATTTCAGCATCGACGGAAATACCATGTACGACGCGGGTATCCTTCTCCAAGGAACGACGTTAACGCACTTTAACTCCCACGAAATCACGCCGACGAACAGGATCGGCACGAATCCCATCATTTATTTTTCGAACCGATCGGGTTTGATCCCTGCCAATTTCACCGCTGCAGGCCAGATCATCCTTGCCAACGTAACGGGCTCCGAGATCGACACTGCGATCATGGCGAGGGGAACTATAGGCGTCTCGCTATACCAATCACATAACAACATCGTCCACGCCGTGACAGCATTGGATAACTTGTGGTACGGCATGTATTTGTGGCACTCGGATTATAACAACATATCAGCTTGCGATTGTTCCGGCAACCGGGTTTACGGGATCTTGTTGAACGCGTCGAATTACAACGACGTGCACCATAACCGGGTTCACTCGAATGGACAGAACAGCGCAACCCAAATAGTAGAAGTTTCATGCACGGGGAACACGATACACGATAATGACGTGTATCCAACCTTGCTCATGGATATTTTACCAATCACCTTGATTTTCGCTGTGTTGATTGGCATTGTCATCGCGATCAAGGTACATGAAGTACGCCAAGAGAAGAAAAAAGCGAAGGCTATCGTCAAGGCAAGCGTTTTTGTCCAGGAACACGAGCATATGCTTCCGACAAGCATACCCCAAGCAACACCTCCCCCGGTGAACATGCAAGTACTAGCTTCAGTATCGCAGGACCCCGGGGAGTATGCCAAGGTCGCTGCCATTCAACCTCGCATCGCTTCCGGTGGTTCATTTTCGCTCCGGCCACTCGGGGGCGAGAGCAAGGGATTCACTCTGGTCATAAGATATTACCACGATGTCGTGACGACCATGACGCTGACCGGGTTAACATTCGCGGGAAACATCGACATCAAACACTCGGTGCAAGAAGGATTCATCAACACGAATAATTTGCGCGTTTCCGTTGAGAGAGAACCCGACTCATTCGTGCTCGATTCGACGGGGAAAAAAATCGCCGAATATAAGTTTACAATCATGGATGAGAACCGGGTGCTGCTCGATGGCCAAGGCATCGACGCGAAGTTCATGGTCATCTTGCCGGGTGGCCGGGAAGAAGAGAGCATCATTCATTTAAATCAGGTCATGGGAGGCGCATGATGGAATGGCAGACAAATATCCGATGCGATATGAACGCACCAGCAACTCGGAGATCGTGATATCCTCGTCGCTAGGCCAGGAAATCGTTGCGAAACTACCGGGTAGGCGATTCCTCTCGTGGGGATGCATCTTGTTCATGGCCGTGTTGTTTTCCATGCCCTTGGTCGGTCTCGCCCTGGGAAGGAGCATGGAGATCCCGGTAATCATGGTTTTCCTCGGCTTTTATTTCCTACTCGTGTACGTCGCGATCTTGAAGTGGCACCCGAGCCCCGATATCGGGCGGGAAACGACCATCGACGCGGCCGGGGGCACCATTTACGACAAGAAGTTCAAGCGTGGAAAGACCATTTCCCAAGTTGCGATACCGTTAGCGGACTTGTACCGCATCAGACTCGATGCACGGATCGAATCGGATGCCACGGGAAAGGATAAATCCTATGGCTGGGCGCTCTATTTCTTCTTTGGATCGATCCGCGGTGCACATCGCGCCGCGCTGAAAGGCATCATAATCTCGGTTGGCGAGGAGGACATTTTGAAGCGTGTCCAGTTGTTTATGCTCAACCTGCTCAAGGACTTGAAAGCCGTGATCTCCCGGAAGAATGATCACGTGGAATTCGAGCTGTGCCTCAACCCGTGGCGGTTTGTCGAAGGAAACGAGCCTATACACACGAGATACAATGATATGAACTACATGTGTAGCTTGTTTTTTATCGTGCTGTTCGGGCTGTTCGGGATTCTATCGCTGGGTGGCATATTCTACTACGCGGTTTTTGGCCCCGTGGAATACATCAACGGCTTCTTGCTGGGTTTCGGGATCGTGGGAACCGTCGTGGCGGTCATTGGCATGGTGATACGACAAAAAGAAATGTTCCACCGGTTCGTCGACGTGTGATGTTGTGGTTCTTTTGAGCCACGAGCACCTTCTTTTTACCATTCCAGGAATCTCGTACTCGTGAGACGGCGGGGCTTTTTTTCCGAGATGATAAAGTTATCCTCGAAGTTAATGGCGCCCCATCCAGGCACCATAATTTTCGGCTCCACGGAGATGGCCATATCCTTCTCGAACAGGACATCGTTGTCCTTGAGAATGAACGGCGGCTCATCCAGTTCCAAGCCGATGCCGTGGCCGAGACCTTGATAATACTGGCCATTGCCTTCGAAATAGGTCGATATCTTGATGTTTGGATCTGGATCGCCAAGGCGATCGAGTTCCGTGGCCATCACCTTGAAAAACTCGATTGTCCGCGTCCCGGCTTTCAACATGTCGAGGCTCCGCTCGTAAGCAAGTTTGAGATTCGAGTACCGTTCCTTGTAATGTTGCGGATACACGCCGTTGATGACATAGGATCGAGCGTGATCCGAGTGGTAACCATCGACGAGCACGGCGTAATCGCAGACGAGCATATCGCCCTCCTTCAAAACCTTGTCGGATGGCCCATACGGGATGGCAGGAGAAAACCCGGCGCCGCTCATGATCGGGAACGTGCTGGGCGTCCACAACGGGGCACCGCTGGTCACGATGAAGAAGTTGTTGAAGTTCGTGAACATGTTGTTGTCGTAAATGCTGTAATGCTCGGAGCGGTTGAGCTTGGCAACCCGCAACATTTCTGCAGCAATTTCACGCTCGGTTGTTCCCGGCTTGAAGTTTTCCATGGTCATGTGGTAAACGACATCCTGGGTCTTCTCGGCACACTTGGCCGCGTTCTCGATCTTCTCGATCTCGCCGGCGTCCTTGACCATGCGCATGTTCCGCAGTGCATCGGAGACGTTCTCCACTTGAATAGAGGTGCCGAAGCCTTTCGAGAAGGTCAAGTAATACGACGCGGGAAGACCGTTCAGTTCCATGCCCACCTTTCCCTTGCTGCCCTTCAACCCGCTCATGACCGTGCCGATCGTGTCCTTTGTCGAACCAAGGGGCTTGATCCATGACTGCGGGAACCAGGAATGCTGCTTTGCGAGATCGATGTTGCGGCGAACGAGGAGAACTGGATCTTGGCCCTTCACTATCACCAGATGCGATGCTTGTGCCGAGCCGGTTAGCCAATAGATGTTGCGGGTGTTGAGCAAGACGACGGCGTCGATGCCGCTTTTATCCAGGTATGCTTGGGCTTTCTTGAGCCTTCCCTTGAAATCGAACGTGGTCGAGTCACCTAGTGGTCGTTAATCCCGAATCTGCAAGATATAGTGCAAGGCCAGATATGTTACTTCCTTTTTTTCGGGGATCACTGGCATCCAGCCCATCCTTTTTTGTGAAGGCGTCCATTAGGTCACGTGCGACCATGAATCCATTGAAGAAGATCGTGCTTGATGCGAAGAAAAAGCACCAACCTCTCGATCTGCATCTGCACACGCGGTTCTCAGTCGATGTTATCAACGGGAACTCGTTTGAAGAATATATGCAGGCAGGCGAGGCCATCGGTATCGTGCCCGGGTTTCTCGACCATTTTCAAGCGGAGAAGGTCGGTGACAAGAGATACCCTTTTCACGAGGAAAACGTGACCAATTACTTTAACGCATATGAAACGGCAAAAGAAACGGGGCTTCGATCGTTTCTCGGCCTTGAAATCGACTATTATTCGCCGGAGTTGCACGGCGACTGGAACCGGATTACCATGGAATGGCTCGATCGCCATAAAAAGGAGTTCGATTACCTGGTCGGCACGGTGCACGACGTATTCGAGGGAACCATCACGATCCCCGCCGAGCTCGATGGCCTGCTGAAAACGCATTCCTTTCCGGAGATCGATGCGGAATATTATCACGTGCTCGACCGGGGAATAGAGCTCGGCGGCTTCCACGGGTTCGCGCATCTTGATGTCGTTTACCGGTTTTGCGGGGACAAGGGAGTGCTTCCCGGGAAAAAGGAATATTATACCGACGAGAGAACCGTTGCAGGCATGGCCGCGTGTACACGCCACGACATCGTGATCGAGTTGAACTTGCGCGGGTTCGACCACCCGTGGAATAGCACCTATCCCGCGGAACCGCTGTTCCAGCGCTTCAAGGACCTGCACCCGAAGGCCGCATTTTTTACGGGTTCAGATTCGCACGACGTGAAAACATTTGAACGATACGCGCCTGTGATAAGACGATACACAGAACGCCTTAACACGTAAAAGCGAATGTTCGGAATCATTTTCGTCCGTAACCGTAGAAAACTGGCAAGAATGATAACTTGATCCCGCGCGTCGTCGCATCCAAGTCTTGTTGCTTGAGCTCGACTAGAGCTTCCACCATTTCCTCCTTGTCGGCGAGCAAATTCTCGTAGAAATTCCATTCCGTCGCGAAGGTTTGTTGCAAGGTGGCGCCCGTCCATGGCTGGCTGCAGCAATCGATGACCACGTCCTTGAACCCCGCGAGATCTCGGACCAGCTTGCGCCCTGACGACAGATCCCCGCCCGAAACCATCAAGGAATGCATGAGAAACTCCCGCAGCTTGGTTTCTGGCTCGAGAATCCATCCCAGGTAATCAGGTTCGGCGAAGCAGACGAACCATCCCCCGGTCTTGAGCACGCGTTTCGCTTCTTGAACCACACGGGCACGTTTTTGATCCTCGTTCCACATCAAGAAATAATGGCAATATACGACTTCGAAGGTGCCTTCCGGGTACGGAATGCTCGTTGCATCCGCCACCTTGATTTCCACGCCGGGCGCGATTTCTTTCATCAAGAGGCGTGATTGATCGATGAATTCGGTATTATGATCAATACCGGCAAGCATCTTGTTTTTTCCGAGATGTTGATGGGAACTGATGAACCGGGTGGCGACTTCCTCGAGCAAGGCGCCGGTACCGCAGCCTAATTCCAAGAAACTGGTATAATTTGAAAAATTTAGTTTACGGTAAATGAAATCGCGGGTATTTTTCGTCCATTGTAGCTGTTGCTTGAATCGATCGTGCCAGAGCGTGGTCGTCTTATGCACGACAGATTCACCATAAATAGATACTCGTCTTGTGCATATTCATCATTCACGCGCGTTCACATACCTCCACGACCATCCATGCAGACCGAACCTTGATGCTCGACGTATAATGGGCAACCACCACCGCACGTGTCGACTTGCTCGCATCCCTTGCATTTTGCCGGGAGGGCTTCCCGGTTCCGGAGGCGCTTGCCAAGCTTGCTGTTCCAGATCTTGGTCCACGAGTCCTTGAGGATGTTTCCCATAGGTTGGAAATAGCTCTGGCAAGGCAGCACGTCGCCGTTCGGTTCGATGGCGATAGCAATGTCCGCTGCGGAGCATCGTTTCGGGCCAAGGCCGTGGAGGACAGGATTATACTCGCAATACTGCGTGGGGGAATACCAGATGAACTTGAACCCGTGCTCCTGCGCTTTCTTGACGATGCGATCGAGCAGCGGTTCCAGCTCGGATTCGAGGATGCCGTTGGTGACGGTCTTGCCTTTCCCTGAGTAGATGATCCCATTACACGCGAACGTGCCTTCCAGGCCGATCTCGGCAAGGAAATCGATGGTCTTCTCGATCGTGGGTGCGTTGGCCTTGCAGAGGGTCGTGTTCGTGATGGTGTACACGTCGGTCGCGATGGCATTCTTCAAACCTTGCACGGTCTGCTCCCATGAGTTGGCACCGACCATCTTATTATGGATCTCAGGGTCATGGCTCTCCAGGGTAATTTGCATATAATCAAGACCCGCGTCCACGAGCGTTTGAAGGTATTTCTTATCAGCGAGCTTGATGCCGTTCGTCACGAGGCCGCAAACGACGTTCGTGTCCTCCGTGTACTGAATAATCGCAGCAAGGTCGTCACGCAGCGTCGCCTCGCCGCCGGTCAAGGTAACGTGGGGAACGCCAATCTCGCGCAAAACATCGATGACACGCTTCCACGATTGCGTGTCCATCTCAGGGAAATTCTTGTCACGTGCCACATAGCAATGACCACAAGCATTGTTACATCGATACGTCAAGGCGAGATCCACGCGAGCGGGCACGCTGCGGCTCCGAAACGCGGCCTCTGGGCTGATGCCCTGGAACACGATCGGGCAAACATCTTTCTGCTGGACAACGCTTTCGAGCGTGGCCTTGATTTCTGCAAAGTCTTGCACGATATCCTCCCGGGGCACTTGATACTTGCTCGTCATGAACTTGATAATGTCGTCCTCCGATGCTTTCTCGATCAACAAGTGCACGAGATCGGTAGCCGTGTTGTTGAGATAGATGACCTTATCAGCGTTGATGGTCAATGTTCCTTCCCCCGTCTCGTTGATTCGAAGGTGATATTTAACATTACCAAGTTTTTCATCTTCGACAACCGCCGTGTGCACGGTCGGTCCTTTCTTGAAAGGATTGAGGTCGGAGATGAGCCCCGAGATCTTTTTCTTGATATTTTCCATGATACTCGCTCGCGCCTTAATGGTGTGCTAGTTAACATCTCCTTTCGATAATAAATTAATTTCTCGAAACTTGCATTTTTATGACTGAAACGACAATATTGTACACCACCATGCACCTCAACGAGAAGAAATGCCATGGATTTTGAATCGTTTTTCGGGAAGGATCGAGTGATCGAGCAAGCAGAAGCCCCTGGGCGCCTGGACGTGATGGGTGGTATCGCAGACTATTCTGGCTCGCTCGTGCTCGAGATGCCAGTCAACCGGGCAACACGCGCGAGCATCGCCATCCGGCAAGATGATCAGGTAAACGTGCACAGCACCAATGCCGAGGTCATGGGAAAGCAAGCCACGGTCACTGTTCACCTCGGCGATTTTATCGACAAGAGCGGGGCTGTCGATTATATGCTGGTTCGGCAGAAGCTGAACCGAATGCTTGGTTCCGATTGGGCTGCATACGTCATCGGTTGCTTGTTGATCCTGATAAAGGAGAAAAACGTGAAGGCCACGGGCATGGATGCGTGGATCTCTTCCGATCTTCCTTCTGGACGGGGTGTGTCGGCATCTGCCGCGCTCGAAGTATCGACGATGACCGCGTTGACGAGAGCAATCGGGATTACGCTCGATCGCATCGAATTGCCGGTCCTATGCCAGAAAGTTGAGAATTACGTCGTGGGCGCGCCGTGTGGCTTGATGGATCAGCTGACGTCATACTTGGGAGAAAAAGACCGGTTATTGCCCATCTTGTGCCAGCCATCTGACGTGCGTCCGTCAATCGCCATTCCAAAAGGGATCCAATTCGTCGGAATCGATTCCGGCGCGGAGCATTCCATAGGTGGGTCTTCCTACACCAACGTGCGCGTCGCAGCGTTTATGGGGTATTCCATCATTGCCCAAGCCGAGGGCGTGTCCATAGAGATCATCAAGACAGCGAGAACGAACCGCGCCTGGTCCAAGTTGCCATTCCAGGGGTATCTCGCCAACATAACGGGGTCCACCTATGAAGGGAAGTACAAAGCACTCTTGCCGGAAAAGATGAGGGGAAAGGATTTTATAAAACAATTCGGCGGCACCATCGATCCCGTGACGGAAATAAAGCCCGACGTTGAATATACCATCCAGGTCTGCACCCAGCACCCCATTCTTGAGAATTCCCGGGTTCATGAATTCGCCCGCATCCTAGAAAGTATGGCCAAGAAAAAAACAATTTCCTCGGAAGAACGCTTGTCCCTTTTAAAGAATCTCGGTGATCTCATGCTTCAATCGCACCGGAGTTATGGCCTTTGCGGGCTTGGCCATCTTGAAACCGATGCCATCGTCGATGCGGTCATCAAGGCAGGGCCGGGCGCCGGCGTCTTTGGCGCGAAGATCACGGGTGGGGGAAGCGGGGGAACCGTTAGCGTCTTGTGCTCAGGGCAAGAAGGCTTGAGGACCGCAATGGAGATTGCCCAAAATCATTGGCGCGCGAAGGGCAAAGATCCCGTGGTGTTCACCGGCAGCATGGATGGCGCTATGGCATCAGCGGCGAGAAAACAATAAATGCAATGCTATTTTATACCGATAAACATATGGCGATCTGAAAATATGCCACTCAATCAACTAATCAAAGCGGTCATCATCGACATCGATGGCTGCTTGACATCTAAAACCTTCGGTCAGCCATTGGATCTCGAAAGCCTGCGCCAAATCCAGGAGATCAGCCAGCAATACAAGGTTAACCCAGCGGTTCCAATGTTAATCTTGAATACCGGACGTGACGCCAATCACACGGAACTCATGGCAAAGATCCTCGACTCGTTCCATTATTTTATCATCGAAATGGGTGCGGCGATCGTGTCTGTCCACGGCGCCGAATTGGTCCATCATCTCCATAAATCGATCACCCGGGTAGGCCTCGATCAATTCGACCAGTTCCAATCCAATTTCCTCGAAACGTTCCCCCAGTACCAGAAATACTTGCAATATGGCAAGCGGTACATGGCGTCTTTCTTGTTCGAAAACGATGATAGAGCCAAGGAAATATGCGCGGCAGACTTGCGCAGATTCATTCAACAGAACAATTTCCAGTTCCATGTGGACCAGGGGCACAATTTCATCAACATCATCTTTCCGGACATCAACAAGGGCAGTGGGCTCGAATTGTTGTTCGAGATCGATAAAGAATTCAACCACGACAACGTTGCAGGTATCGGGGATTCGCCAGGCGATTGGGATTTCTTGAAAAACTGTGCGTTCAGCGCTTGCCCGGCGAACGCTGCAGATGGGCTCAAGAAGAAGTGCGATTACGTGGCCATCAATCAAGAGGCCAAGGGAACGCTTGAGATTCTCCGATACATCTTGAAGCGGAACGTGTACTTCATCGAAAAACAGAGCCGCTCCCGGAAAAAGCCCACTTGCCAAGTGAAAGCCATCATCAGCGACATCAACGGGACCATCGATTCCGCGATCTATGGAAATGCCTTGAATCTTGAAGGCATTGCCAAGATCCGTGACTTGATCGAGCGATCCGCCAAGGATCCGGCGATCCCTCGCATTTTCATGAACACGGGCTGGGACTTGAGCTACACCATCCTGTACGCGCAGCTGCTGAATAACATGCAATACCACGTCATCGAGCGCGGCGCGGCGATCGTCTCGATCGACGGGCCGTTCGTCAACGTGAAGACCGATTCCAAGATCACGCCGAAGATGGTGAGCGGGATCACGCTCTTGCAGGCGAATTTCATGGCCAAGTACCCGCATTACTATCGATTCTTGCAATTCGGCAAAAAGTACATGCTCTCCTTCCAATTCGAGATCGGTTCCATCGATAAAGAGGAATGTCTTGCTAGCTTGAAGGATTTCCTGAGCGAGAACAAGTTGAAATATGAAATCGACGATGGACCGAATTACATCAACGTCGGGGTGCCGGGCATTGATAAAGGAACCGGCGCAGACTTGCTTTTGAAGACACAACCCGATCTCCGCTATGACAGCATTGTCGGTGTAGGGGACTCGGACGGGGACTGGGCATACATTAAAAAGTGTGGATACAAGGCGTGTCCCTCGAACGCGAGTAAGTTCTTGAAAGAACATTGCGATTACGTCGCATCGAAAGCAGAAACCGACGGGTTCATCGAAATCTTGCAGCAGATCATCCAGTGGAACTTGGAGTGCCATTACACCAAGGACTCGGAATGATCTTGATTCTAAATTCAAGAAAAAATATAAAGGAATTACAGGTCCGCGCGCAGCGGCTTCATAAGCCGCTGGACCAGCTCATCGATGAGCACGTCCTTCGCGGAACCGACTTCTTTCTCCATCTTCTCGCACCACGCGCGGAGGTCGGCGATCGGCGTTTCCTCGCCGTTCTTGAACGCGTTCGAGTAATACGCAAGCGAGATCATGCTCTCAAGGTTGCTCGCCGTCTGCTCATTGGCCATGGATGGGCCCGCCTTGTTGTTCACGATGTCGGTGAAGTACAAGACCTCGCGCTCGTGGCTGTCGCGATTGCCGTACTTGTCGATCTTCGGATCGATTTTCTCGACCAGTTTTCCCTTCTTGTCATAGAGCTCGACGAACTGGTTCGTGCCGACTTGATTCGGGCTGAGAACGCCTTCGGTCCCCTCGATCTTGGCAAAACCTTGGAGGTTCTGGCACCACGCAGTCTCGAGGTTCAGCTTGAACTCGTAACCTTGCGGGTGGTTGAGCTTCACGATGAATTTCGCATAATCCTCGAGTTCAAGTTTCTTCCATGTGTTTTGGCCGATGTACGTGTCGGCCTTGCGTGTCTGGTTCCGCTTTTCCATCTTCTTGATCTTGACCGAGACGACCTCGATCTTTTCGTTGGGACGCCCCGTTAACCAGCCAAGCGATGCCATCGCGATGCCCAGCGCGTGCACGCCGAGATCTTGGGTACAACCACCACCGTTCAAGAGCGGAGTGAAGAAGTGCGAGTTCCAGCCCCATGAGGGGCCGAGGTGGCCGAGCTGGGCAGTGACCGACCGGATCTGGCCGATTTTGGGGAGATTTTCGGCTATTGCATGCCACAGCGGGCGGAAGAACTCGTTCTCGTTGATCTGGTAGAACCCTTTCGACTTCTTGGCGACATCGATCAGTTTCTGGGTTTCCCACCAATTGCGTGCTGGTGGTTTCTCCGACATAGCTGCCTTCCCGTGTTCCAGCGCGATGATGGAATAGGGGATATGAAACTTGTTGGGGGTGCAGATGTCGAGCGCGTCGACCTCGTCCAAAATTTCCCAGATGTTGTCGCTCACGCCGCGCTCCTCGAGCGCCGTGACCGCGTATTGCAGCCGGTCGATTTCCTTGCTGTTATCGGGTTCCTCATCCTTGTAATATTCCATTGCAGGTTTCAGGTGTTGTTCAAGCAGGCTATCAAATGATTTATGTGCCCGCGATGGATACACGTCAATAAAGGCCACGGGAACGGCATTAGAATTCTCAGGATATGCCATCGAATGAGACCCGAAAATACCGCCACCGCCCACCACTCCTACGCGTAAATATTTTGCCATGATGTCTTCACGTTATGCATTTTTCCGTTGATGGAATGATCGAAATCATTCCGTGCATTGATTAAAAGGTATATTTCAAAAAATGAACGATACCCGGGGAAAAGGGCTTCATCGTTTAGGATGATCCTTTAAACTTTAGGAGAACTTTGCACCAAATCGGTTAGAGTGTTATAATCCTAATTCTGTTAACTGGGCTTTGTTCAAAAGCGCCTTCGCTGGCGTGATGTCATAAATTTTCCACATGCAAATGAACCCGGCTAAGTAAAAAATGGCAGGGACGATCGTCATCTGTATTCGCAGCCCCCACAATGCTAGAACAGTTTGCGATATGGCCTCTGGGTCGAACCCAACGACGAAATGGATAAGACTGAAGGACAAGGCTTGGATGACGATGGACAAGCGTCCAAAAAATGTTCTAAAACCATAAAAGATGCCCTCGTTTCTCGCCTTCATTTTCACAACCATTTCATCGATCACGTCCGAGAACGTTGGATATAGCAAAGACCACGTGGCGCTCATCGACATTCCCAATAAAAGGGCTGCGATCATCGCTTGTGTCAGATCCTGGACAAACAAGAAGAATAACAAGAGTGCAGCAGTCAATCCCGTGCCAAACATGTAGCCCAGGCGATTACCATGCTTTCGAGATACCTTTATCCAGACTGGAACCATGACAAGGCCACCGACCAGAAGAGCCCCGGAAACCAGGATTTCCGTGTCAGCCTCGGCATTCAAGACATATTTTATCAGATACGGCACGGAAGCGAGCATTACGACTTGCATGACGGTTTGGCCAAGATATGCAATGAGATATGCAATGAAATTCTTCTGCTTTAACGCAAAAAAGAGTGTCTTGAAATATGATGTTGATTTATGGCTACCATCGATAGCCTTGAATAAGATTTCAGAAGGTGCCTGTTTTTCGCGCATTCCAGGAAGTATCAAGGTCGCTATGATCACGCCGATCATCGTAACCATGATGGCTTGCCAAATGTATGAAACACGGTTTCCATACGTGAAAAACAGAGGTGGCACGAGCATTCCAATTGTTAGGCCAATCTGGCTCAAGATCGTTTGAATGCCAGCGACCCTGGTGCGTTCAAAATGCGACCGGAACTTAACAGGAAATGCTGCAAGCCAGTTCGTGTTCCAAAACGAGAAAAGAAAGTCAAAAAGGCA
Organism: Candidatus Sigynarchaeota archaeon; assembly: GCA_030587525.1. Classification (GTDB taxonomy): domain Archaea; phylum Asgardarchaeota; class Lokiarchaeia; order Sigyniarchaeales; family Sigyniarchaeaceae; genus Sigyniarchaeum; species Sigyniarchaeum tengchongense. The sequence goes on from JAUQYW010000041.1 coordinate 43,406, forward strand.
GATAAATATTAAGAGCCACATGAATATGGCCCAATCGAGTCCAACCGGAGGTGAAAAAATGATGGTGAATACGAGAGCACTCGGAATGGCCGTAAAAAGAAACCAAGGAAAACGCCGCCCCCAGCGTTTCGTGAATCTTGTAGGGCGATCGGAAATATATCCTACAAGAGGATCGTTGACCATGTTCCAGATACCGTATATTATAAACGCCGTGGCAAGAAACACGTTAGGAAGAAAAACCTCATTTTCATAAAAAGCATAGACCCGGATAGAAAAGGCTGTTATGATGAAATCATCTAAAAAACTCCCTAACGCGTAAGAAAATTGAATTTTTAATGGACTATTTGATTCATCAAGTGGAGAGCGCTTTTCAGCCATAATGATTGTTTCGAGTGTCTCAGAATTTTAAATAAGTTACGAAGTCATTGCTTAATTTGGGACATCATGGATTCTAACAGTCCAATCACCTTCTCGATGCCTTGCTCGATGCCAGGATCGTAGTGGTCGAGCTCGTAAAATGGCTTTTGCATTGCCAAGTTGTCCGAGATGCCGTGGATCGCGATTGCCGGGATTTGCGATAGCCTGCAGAGCAAGTAAAGCAAGCTCGTCTCCATGTCGACGCCCATCGCCCCGCGAGATTTCCAGAACGCCGCTTTTACCTTGGATTCGGTAAACAAGCCATCGGTCGACCAGATCGTGCCAGCGTACACCTTCATCCCCTTGTTTTCCGCGGATTTTAACGCGATATCGAGCAACCCCGGGTCGGCACAGATTCGGCCCGTGAACCCCTTGCGCGCGAGCCACGAATATACGGGATCCACGTCGACCTGGTCGCCCAAACCCGCCGTATCCCCTCGAAGATCTTGAAACGATGCCTGTTGCTCGTTGATATACTGGATGGAGGTGCCATCCCCGGGAATGACATCCCGGGCAATAAAAACGCTACCGACGGGCATCTCCTCGACCAGCGAGCCAGCGTAATCGACCCGTAACACGGCTCTTGGCTTGATTTCCTTCAAGACTTCCAGCACGTTGGCCATGCTTGGAGTCCCGACGCCGGTCTTGATGAGCGTTATCTGGACCCCGTTGAACCGGCCCGACTCGATGAGGCCTTGCTTCTCGGGACTTTTCAACTTGTCGTGGATTGCCTTCCAAACGGAATGCGACGCGGGCAAGATCACGATATCGCCTATGTTTTTTGCCATAGTCGAGAAAAAGAT
>JAUQYW010000055.1 GCA_030587525.1 Candidatus Sigynarchaeota archaeon
GTCACGTTTTGATGCTGGTTGACTGCATCAACGGAGATGGTTATCTCGGAAAGGTCATATTCGATCGCGGAGGAAAAAACGACTTGATAGCCGTCATCAACATATTCATCATCGCCTATGTTGATGATGACATGGGAGAAGAGTTGCAAGTCGTCTTGGTCAACGGCTTGTACCGTGAGCTTGAAAGGGGGGTCCTTTTCGAAATTCACCCCGTAATTCGTATGGGTCCTCATTTCTGAGATTCCTACTTGATACGTGATGCGGCAATGTCCACGAGTTTTTCAAAATATTCACGTTCTTCGGGGATATTGTTCACGAAGAGGGAATGACTATTCACGTCAACAGCGCGCAAAAATGCGTCTCGTTTTGATTTCAAGAGTTCGAAATATTTCCTGAATTGCTGGCCAAAGCGATGGACAATACGCATACTAATGCCATGAAGCTGGACATCGCCGTGGATTCTCTCGTCTTCAGCAATGTAATGGTATCGTTTATCGAGTGGTGATAGTCTCATGGTTTCATGACGGAGCTGGACGAACGCGTCGACGACGTCAGGAAATTCAGGGAGGATTGCAGAAAGCACTTCACGAGCAACTTCATCGTTTGCATACGGGATAGTCAAGGTCATGAGACGATTTTCCAGCGCAGCGGGGAAGCTGAACGTTCCAATGTCGGCCGGATTGATGATCAAGATGATCTTCCAATCTTTCGGGGCCTGGACCATCTGGTTGCCAGGCATCATGATGAATCGGTTTCCCGCCAGCGCTGTCAATGCCTTCCCTCCATAGACACGTTCCGGTGCCCGGTTCGCCTCGTCCAAGATGGGGAATGTCCGGTGGACGAGAGACAAGCATATAACACCCAGGTTGTACTCGGGCTGGTCTTTATCGACCAAGGATTTTGGATTGATGGTGAAAAACAAGTCATCCTCTTGCGTGGTCTCGCTCACCGCGTAGAATGCCTTTGTTCCGCCGAGGCAGATGGCGTTGACGATGGCAAAAGCCAGCTGGGTCTTTCCTTCCCCGCTTGGTCCGAGCAACTTGATGCCGATCGTGTCCTCTGACTGGAGCGCCACGACGAAATCCTTCAACAGCGAATCATAATGCGCGCCGAGCAAGCCGTTTTTTCGCAGTTCCTTCTTCAACGTAGAGAGCACGAGTTCTATATCGACGTTGAGGACTGATTTATTGAAGAGATTTGTCACCCGCGAGGATATCAAGCTTCCAAGGTCGAGCGATTTGAGAAAATCGTTGATGGGGCTTTTCTGTGCACCCGCCTTGTCATCCTTCTTGATCAGCGGTGGCACTTCCTTCGGCGCTGGTTTCAGCTCGACTTCTCCTCGATCTTTCAAGACTCGCTTTATTTCTTCTTCGAAATAGAGTGTTGCTTTGTCCGGGTCGCAATGCAAGAACACGGCAGGGATGAGACGGATCTCGGTGGCCTTGCCTATCTTGAGATTGTCCCTCGAATAGACCACAGCTTGTCCTGGCTTGAGTTTTGCAAGCAATGGCACGACTTCCTTGTCCGGCTTTATGGTTTGGATGTCGCGTGGTGAAAGCTGGAAAAAAATCTTGGTCTGAGCATTTTGCTCGACGACCTCGTTCAAGTCGGCTACTTGCTGCGTCGCGACCAGGAGCGAGATGCCATACTTCCGGCCTTCCTTGGCGATCTTCTGGAATTCCTTCTCGATGTAGTGGAAAAAGTTGCTGGAAAGGTCGCCAATTTTTGAGCTGGAAGGCAACAATTCGTGCGCCTCGTCGATCACGATCAAGTTATTTATCAATTTCTTTTTTTGAGCAGGACCCGGGGGAACAAGGTTGCTTAGTGGATGTTTGTCATCGGCCTTTTTTTCTTTAGTCTCAGCGGGCTGGACATCCTTGCCCGGTTCCTTATTTTCAGGTGGAGTTTCGACCGTGACATCGATGCCCTCGACTTTCTTTTTCTGATAGATGCTTTTCAAGATCTCCATCAAGAAAATCGAGCGCAGCGTCGAATACCCTTCGATCGCCGGAAAGAAGATGAAGACCATCTTCTTGCCGAGCAATTCATCCGTGTCGATTTCCTCGACCGTGTCGAAGATATCGAGTTTCCTGAACCGTGCAAGCTCACGGAGCATGGCATCGCCAGTGGTTTGCGCCGCCTCTACCAGTTCATCGGAGTCTTGGATGAACCACTTGTAATGGCCGCCGCTCGTATTGCGGTTGTTCAGCACCCACTGATAAAAGGTCTCGAAATGGAAGCTCGTTACCCGCTCGCTGAACATGGTGAACAAGGACATCAACGTTGCACGGCTTTTCTCGGTAAGCGTGGGCATAAAATTTGCGAGTTGTTCACCGGTCTTCACCCGGTAAGACCTGAAGCCAAAGTTTTTCCATGGAAAGAGCTTCAAGAAACCACGTGTCGTGACATAAAATGGCTTGAGGAAGAGTATGTCATTCTTGTCGATCGTCGATTCCAGGCCTTGCGGATGCAAATCCAGTTCCTCATAGAGCGGTTTGATCTTTGCCGGAACGGAGTCTTCCACCATGGGCTTCAAGAGCTGCACGAGGTCACCCTGGGAATCGAAAATGATACTGTTGATCGCCGGGTCGAGATCTTTTTTCCGGCAAATCTCAAGGAGGATGTTCTTGAGTAGGATGGTTTTTCCTTGTCCCGTGATGCCGCCGATGTAGAGATGCGTTTTCAAGAGGTCTGGTTCGAGATTGTAATAGAGGAAACCATCAGGAGTTTGCATGAAGTCACCATCCCGGGAGCAAACACCTAATTTGATGCCAAGGGCAGGAATGCCATAAATCGTCTTGATTTCTTGGGCATCTGCCATGAACACGAAAGAATCATCGCTTATCATGGTCGTGATGTTTTTCGAGCTCGCGAGGTTTGATTCATGCTGCGCGAGCAGTTCTATGCCAAAAATGACTTCGGTCACGATGTCCTCTGGCACTTTCGCATCGGATTTCTTTTTCTTGGGCGTTTTTAATTCCACGACGATGCCTGAATAGATTTCATCGTACTTTCGGTCATAGATCAAGACGATCTCGTCTTTTCTCGGGCGTTGGCCGGAATTCTGGTTTGTCAAGGCATAGCAATAATCCGTGGATGGTATCGGCGTGGTGATGGTGCCGAGCGGTGTCCGGTGCACGAAAATGGAGCCTTTCTTCTTCAGTTTCTCCGCCGCCATAAATTCCCGCAATTTTCGAAGCTGCTCGATCATCATCGTTCGCAGATCGTACGCATCGATGTCGGCGTCATTAGATCGTGAAATATGCTCGTCTCTTTCTGGCAAGATGACTTTCCCCCTTTTATGAAGGTTGATGTCTCAGAATTATATACTAATCCGCGTTTTTATATAAATTGCCCGGGAAGACCAACGACTTTGGTCTATTGAGAATAGGATGTATTTTCGTGAAAATTGCCATGCGTGTTAAATATTTCAGTTGGTATTGATGTGAAAAAAAGAAAGAAGAAATTTACTTCATCTACACGATGCCCAAGAAGATTATGAAAAAGTCGACGAGCCCGTTGATGTGCGCGACCTCGGCGCCCGTGAGGGATAAGTTCTCGATATTAAAAACCTGGGTGTTAAAATCTAACATGTAAATGGAAATCTGGCAACATGGTTTCGGTCTTGCTTTCAAGACGGAACCTGCGGGTTTCCTCTTACGACCCGTCGGGCAGAGTGTCCAACTTTGTCCACCCACATAGTAAGAGTGTATCATAATGAGGTTCGACAACAACAAACGGTTATTGAATGCTTTCTTGGGCAGTTTCTATGTCCTTGGAGGTGGGGTTTATTGCTTGTTCCTCCAGATGGGAACCTATAACTTCGTGCCACTTGTCATTGGCGTCATGATGCTCGCAGGAGCGAATTTGATGCGCGATCCCGCGAAGGAACGAGCAGGCGGGTTGCTGGAGCTGCTCGGTGTCGTTTTTTTGCTCGCGACGTTCAATAACATGACCCATGCAATGGTATCGACCTTTTCCTTGGATATCGGCGAACAATTAAACTTCGGCATCGTTGACCGCATGATCACTACGACATTATTCGTGCTCGGATGCACGTACGGCTTGATTGGCAGCATCGATGGCGTCATCGAGAAAGACATGTTCTTGAAATACTTGCAGCAATGGCACGTGCCGAAGATCACGATGCTCTTGAATGGAAGCTTGACCGCGTTTGCTTTGTTATGGGTCGCATTTTACGTGATGATTGCCAGGCACCCCGTGGAATCACTTCTTTTCTTTCCGATGGCAGGAGGCGCAATGATCGGTTTTTTCATCGGCTGGTGGGCGCTCAATCGCCGGAAGTGCATCGGTGCAGTCGTGATCGGCAATTTCGCGTGTGCGCTGCTCTTCGGGTTCTTGAGTCTGCTCGATTTCATCTATTTACCGCTCTGCATGCTCAATATCTTGTCGAATGAAACGCTCATCGCATCCACCAATTCGGAATTCACATTTATGCCACGGTGGAAGCCCCGGGATAGAACATTCGAGATCGCGTCCATCTGTCTCGCCATAAGTGCTCTTATTATCGCGCCCTTGCCGTTCTTTATCGGTAAATGGCCTGCAACGCAGATCACGGTCACCAGTGGAAACGAAGCACCGATGATGGAGATCCATTGGGCATACGGTTCGGAACAGACAGCTGATTGGGACTGGATAGTACGCCCAGAAATCGTCGATATGATCAAGACCATAAACGGTAACTCTTCAAATTTGGGTATCAACATATCAGTCGTCATACCTCTCGTGAGAGACGTATTCAATAGTACAGTTGCAGGTTACTTAAACCAGCTTTATGCTGAGGGGATTATCTTTGATATTATGCCCATTGTTGATTCCAGTCAATATGGCCTCTCTGATGAATATATCTACGACGGAGATATTGACAGGTTCGGCAGAATCTATAATGAAATGCGTGAATGGATGAATGCATCGGGCGTCATCCACTATCATGGGAACGGGCCTAACGAATGGCAAAAATATCGCGTGCTCATCGTCGATTTGGAACGCACGCAGCAGATATCGGGCAGTATCTCCTCGCTCGTGATGAACTATATGGGCGGTCCGGATCCGCACGTCCTCGGTTCAAATGCACTGTCTGATTTACTGAACCGATTTAGAAGCAATAACGAAACTTACGTCGCAGGTGCATTCTTTGACTTCCATATTTTTGATTTTGTTGATATGGATGATGCGCAACAAGAATTCTTCAAGATCAGCATCGTACCTCCCTTTAACTGGGATTACATAGCTGGGATGATTTATCAGACTGGTCCTGGCTCGAATTTATCCGTCTTGGCATATTGCAACGATATGAATTATCATTTTGGCGACCACGGCGTGCCATATGCAGTCACGACCGACTCTGACTACGAGGACATCCTTGCGAGGCTACGCATCATGAAAAATACCGGTTTCGACCATGTCGGTGCTTGGGCTATGCATGAATTGTTTTTTAATGGAACGAATTTTGGCGTGGATCGGCCTCACCGGGCAGCAAACGGGTCGGCAGATCCGTGGACTCCTGAAAGGTTCATCCAGCTTCACCAGGATTTGGCTAACGATACGGACGTGACTTTCACGTTCGATGAATTCCAGTCGACCAACACGTATATGGAATTGACGCTCCTCCTGGACATTTGGCTCGTAAGACGGGCAATATACACATCGTGGCCGATCATCGGTGAACGACTTCCGAATCCGCAATTCACCACGTACACCATCTTGTGCGTCGTGGCATTCATCTTGATCGGATTCTTGATCTTCTACATCGCCTGGGACCCGTATCACAAGAAGCCACGCCAAAAAAACAAGCCCATGGATCCGACCACGGGCGCCTTGCCCGGAAAAACGGGCGACGGCAAAGCACAGTCGTGATTTTCTTTTTATTTTCTTTTTATGCCTTGTTTTTCGTCACTTCTTTCATTACACCTGCTTCCCGTTGGATATTTTGAAGTTCACGGGTTCTCGTTAGGACAATTTCTCCACGGAGTTGGTTTTATTAGGTGAGATCCTAGATCGAAAATATGGCTCAAGAAAATCTCGATGAATACAAGGAAATGGTCCTCGCCGGGGCCAAGGCAATCTATGAGCATGGGCTTGTACAATTCGGCGAGGGTAACGTGAGTGTTCGCGTGAAAAAAGTAGACGAAATGTTCATCACGCCTTCCCAGAACGATTATGCAAAAATGACCTTACAAGATGTCGTTCACATCAAATTTAACGGAACGCAGATCAGCCAGGGCAAGCCAACATCCACAGAGTCGAAGCTTCATTCCATCATCTATCAAGCGCGGCCCAAAGTGAACTGCGTCATCCACACGCATTCGCCCTACGCGGGCATGCTCTCGGTTGCCTTGAAAGAGATTCCCGTGATTTTCGAGGAGATGGTCATCTTCCTCGGCGGACCCGTTCGTCTTGCCAAATACGCGCAATCTGGCACGGAGGAACTCGGCAAGGCCGTGCTCGAAGCCATGGATGATACCAACACGTGCTTGCTCACGAATCATGCCGTCGTCGCGTGCGGCAGGGATATGGAGAAAGTAATCAAGGCCGCAACGCTGGTCGAGAAAATGGCCATGATTTACTGGGGCGCCTTGCAAATCGGCCACGTGGAGACCGTCCCCGACGACAAGATCGAGAAGTTCAAGGAAATGTTCAAGGGGCTATTTTCAACTGCGCCAAGAAAAAAAGCAGAATAAACCCGTGATATCATTGAAACGAGCCGCTGCACCGAAACCGGATGCCATCAAGCAACGTGTGAAACGATTGAAGATGTCCAAGGTTGTCGAGGTCGAAGGTACAAAATTGGGGGAAGAAAGTCCTTCTTTCAAATACATCATCATGAATTTACCATTCAACAAGATAAATGCCGAAAAACTCGCTGAAATGGATGGGAAAATCCGCCAAGTCAAGGCATTCATCAAGTCACGCAAAGCCGAGGAAAAAGACATTCCAAATCTCGTGGCTCTCTACAACGTCTCGTTTTTTCAATGCCCGGATCCGTACCGTCCCGTGACCGAGGAAGATATGCGTGCTATCCTTGAAAAATCGGTGATTCTCATCGGCAGCATGTACGGCGTGGATGCGGTGTTCATCGTGGTGAAGATGGAGAATATCCCGAACGAGGCTGGGAAATATGAACGCGTTGGCGTGATTTGTGGCATTGCCGTTCACCCGCGTTTCCGGCAAAAAGGCGTTGCCACCGCGATTGGCCTTGAAGCTTATAAATATCTTCTGGATAAGAACATCGATTACCTTCAATGCGAAGTTTATGAAACGAATGGACCGAGCATGGCGTTCATTACCTGGCTCGGTTTCCGCCCCGTGGGGGAGCTGATCGTGAAGGCACCATCCGTGGCACAGGTCAACCCGCTCGAGCACGTTTGAAGGTCATACTGGAATCGTGTATATTTAGATCGGAGAATATCCCTTTTTTTCTTGCATGCAATAGTTCACCTTATGCCATTCAAGAAGGAATTTTCAGACAAGTTAGAGCCTATACGGGAAATCGGTTTCCTATTGACTGAATTCAAGGAATCCTTAACTTATTCGGAAATCAAGATCACGAACAAGGGCGGAGTTTATATAGCAAGAATCGGCTTTCAACCCATGTCCGAAAGGAATAGGGAAGAGATCACGACTAGAATCACCGCGCACATGGAAAAGATTAAATGGGAAAAGGAATGACGTGATTTAACGAACTTTTTTGATCTTGAATCCCATTGCATGGATTTTCAAGATGTTGATCAGCGCGATTATCGTGAATCGGGTGTCCGGTTCGTATACGATGCTCAAGCGCAACCAGCGGTTCAGGAATGCGGAAGCGATCCCGAGCCGCTCGAAGAATCTTTTTTGGCTAGGCTTCGATGGACGTTCGCCGATCATGAGGTAAGTTGCCGCGTACATGGACCACTTGGTCGCTTCGATTGCGTACCTGGTGGCCCGCTTCGTGAATGGTAACAAGAATATACCACCGAGCGAGAGCAACGTGTTCATCAGGAGACTCTTGATGAGATCGGGAAGGATATGTTCCTCGGTACCGATCGAGGCTTGCATCGCCTTGACGGTATTCTCTATATCCTTGTTCCCGTGAACAAAGGTTATGTGGCATAAGGCAGATCCGATGACGATGTTTGACGGGGCAAGGATTTTCGAGAGGAACTTGTTAGTTTTGAAGATGTTCGAGAAGCGAACGTCCTTGAAATCCTTCTCGCGTGCGAGAAAGATGCTCTCGTGCATGCCGGTTTGGCGTTCGATGGCTTGCAAGATGTGCGATACGACACTGGTTTTTTTCTGCTCTGCATCGAAAAATTTTCGTTGAAGCGTGTTCAATTTTCGCCACAAATAATGAAGTTGCGTCGAGCTATCATCCTTGATGATGATAAGAAGATCGACATCACTGGTCCCGTTCTTTATGCTTGCATGATCGCGTTTATGGCTTAAGGATCCGAATACGAACACGGCGAACTTATCATCAAGCATGCTAGATTGCAATATCTTGATCACTTGCTTGATGAACTCGTTCACGTGTCCTGGAAAGGAATCAACATTGACCAGATCCGCGTTCAAGCAAGTCACTTCGTATTTTAAACGTGTTACTCGGTTCTCGTCGAATGATGCAAAGAAAAAGAAGTATTACCCTTCCTTCAGCTTGATCACAGTTGGGGGGTTTGGAAGGTCGCCTTCGTAATCGATACGATTTTGTGCCTTCATTTTTTTCAGAACCAGGCGGAGTCCTTCGAAATGTTCGGAAAGCGCATCGATGATCTCTTTATATTTAGCGCTGCCGCCTTTATCTTTCAACATCTTCAAGATTGCCAGTGTTGCATCCGTAGGCGGGCCACGCGACATACTTGATGGGGCATTTTCCTCCTGGGATCTCTTTATGGCCAGTTCCCGATCTTCCTGCTTGACAAGCTTGATCTTGGCACCGAATGCCGGCACGACTCCGTCGAACATTACAAGCCCTTGTTCCTTCAATTTCTTGAGGATGATCCTACAACCTTCAAAATGGCTGGAGCATTTCTCGTTCAATTCCTTGAAACCCATTTCACCTTTTCCATCAGCCAAGGTCTTCAAAATGAATTCCTCTTCTTTTGATGGCATATTGGTTCACGTGCTGTTTGTTGTTTGACGACTGGATTGGATGTACATTGCATCCTTGAAATAATTGAACTACCACGCCCTAAAGGACGTGGATTCTTCTTTCATCGACCCGAGCCATCGAGGTGACTGGTCTTGCCGGGTTTCCGGAAGCGTTGATTCCCGCCGTTCCAGCGGTAGTGTTGGTTTCATGACCTTTATTCCTTTCTCCGAAAGGATGCGCAAGCCCTCGCGCTTGATGTTGGTCGCCGCGTTCACGTCCCGGTCGTGCATCGCGCCGCAAGACGGACATGTCCAATGCCGGTCGGCAAGCGTCAACGTGCTGTTCACGGCACCGCACGCCGAGCACATCTTGCTCGACGGGTAAAAGCGGTCTATCATGACGAGCTGTTTTCCACGCCACGCCATCTTGTATCGGAGCATACGCACGAACGCGTTCCACGAGAAGTCCAGCGTGACAGACTTGGCGATACCGCCGTTCCACCGTTTCATGCCCGCAACGTTCAAGTCCTCGATGATGATCGCGTCATGCTCGTTCGCGAGTGTCGTCGAGATTTTTTGGAGCCAATCGGTGCGCCGGCGCCCGATTTTCTCGTAGGTCCGCGCCAATTGAACCCGTGCCTTGTCCCGGTTCGACGATCCTTTCACCTTCCGCGACACGCGGCGGTGCAACCGCACGAGCCGCGGTTCTTCTGAACGGTAAAACCGTGGATTCTCGCAGCGGCCATGCTCGCCGACGAGGAAGTCTCTCGAGCTCATGTCGAACGCGGCTATCTTGTTTTCTTGCAATGCAGCCAGCGGTTCGACCTTACATTCTTGCTTCACGAGGATGGATGCAAAAAATCGACCGGTCTTGGTTCTCGACACGGTCACGCTCCGCACCCGTTCCATGAATGCCCGGTCGTCCCGATAGGCAACCGGGCCGACTTTGGGCAACGTTAGGTTGCGACGATGAAAATCGATCTTGACGTTGTCGTTCACATTGATCGTCCGGTATGATTGCTTGCCTTTCCGGGACTTGAACAAGGGAAACCGGGAGCGGCCGCTGAAGAAATTGTCGTAAGCACGATCGAGGTCGATGCATGCTTGTTGC
>JAUQYW010000073.1 GCA_030587525.1 Candidatus Sigynarchaeota archaeon
CTCTTTTTACTACCAGGACAGGACTTGCAAATCCTGCTGATCATACACGTGGGGCGCTACGATTCAAGACGCATTTTTGTTTATATGTCTCCTTCCAGCAGCTCTCCCGTGCCTTCTTGATGGCACGGAGCAAGACCACGATGATGAATCCGAGCCCCGTTGATCCGAGCGGCAAGACAAAACAACGAATCGCATTCTGCACGAGGTGCCTGGTCGACCGGCCAATATCCATCGACAGGCGGGAGGGAAACGAGCAATACATTACGTGCTTGTACTGCGGCTGGGAGATATTCAGCTACAGGATCGTCGATCTTGAAGGTAACCCGGCGCCAGGCGACGACCACGAAATTTCCTTATCTGGTACCTCCACGAAATCCATTTTTTCTTTTTATTTCGTGTTAGAACCACGCGGCGTGTTTGGCATGACAATCCTCGCATGTTAGACCTTGTCGATGGTCCATCAAACCAGCACCCGTTTGAAACGAGTAACGGACAAACAAATGGCAAGGAGGGCCTAACCCGGGCCTTTTTGCAGTCGAACCCGACTTGAACGTTCTTGCATGATTTATGCCGATTTTTGTCCACTTGTCCTATCTCACGAGGGGCAAAATGAACATTGTTCAGATCACGATAACACTGTATTAGGTCGCCTTACCTGCCAAACCTTCAGTTCTTTGATCACGTTCCCCACGATCTTGCCCTTGAATTGTCGTCATTTTTCTTGGTTGGTGCCATGGTTGATCAGCACCGAACACCAAAAAACGGGGCTTTGCAAGAAAATCAAGGCCCTTAAGCAATGCCGATCAAGAATTCGTCGAATGACCTGATAAAACTCTCATCACGATAGACGTGACGCGACATGAAACACAGGGATCCTATCTGCAATCGAGCACTCGATGACGACACGCCATTTCGCGCCTTCACGCGATGCCGCGTTCTTTATTTCTGCTCCGAGCGATGCATGGATTCCTTCAAGCACGCGCAAGCGCTGTATCTCGGCAAGCAGATCAACAAGGATCAAAGAAAAATCTACAAAACATGCACCGTTCGGTTACCCGAACTCGGAAAGAAATCACATTACGAAGCAAACGAGCTAGAATGATTCTCTACTGGGCTTTTTCTCGCTGTAGTGATGGAAATCTCATTATTAGGTCTTGAACAAGAGAATGACAAAAATAGAGTTTAATTCTCCTATGAATTCTAAAGTGCGAGTCACAAGATGAATTCAAGGAATCAAGATCCGAGGCTTTACAATCGGCACGCATCAAGATTGGATAAAACATAGTGATCATGTGCCATCGTGCATTGAAATCTTCGTTTGAGATGATTATTGGAACATAGCAAGACCTGAAGCACTTGGAGTGGGAGATCATATCGGTTGGGTGAGATTGAAAGACTCACGGCCATATCTTGTTTTTCCCGGCTTCGATGCACGAGCTGATGCGGTTTCTAGATATTCAAGGTAATTTCTAATGGAAAATGATCGCTCAATTCCAGCATTTTCTGGTCATCATAAACCTTGCAATCGATGAATGTCGGCTTCAAATCCTTGCTGATGAAGATGTAATCATTCTGCCACGGAAAACTGACAGGATCATGCGAGTATGTCTGCACATACTTTCCAAAGAAGGCGAGCGTGCAATTTATCAACTTAAAATCATCCAGTCGGTCAAATACGATCTTGTGCGAAGGATACTTGTTCGGATATCTCTGGTCCCACTGTGTCGAGACATTCAGGTCGCCTCCGAGTACGATGCTTCGTGACTTTCTTTTCTTTCCAAGAATAGGTGTCAAATCTGAAAGCATATGATGCATGGTCGTCGTCGCATATCCTTCCGCGTCAATTTTCCCGTACATGTTGATGACCGTCAACCTCTTTTTATCCGTGACTTGAAATTCATAGCACAAGAGGCCATTCTTACCCTCATAAAAACCATCGAAATTGACTTGAAAGTACGGGTATTTCTTGCTTAAAATCGCGGATCCCCAGTTCTTCTCGTGATATCCTTTGTGATAATGGAGATCATACATCGAGTGCATTAAATGGTCGGGATGCACCTCTTGCAGCAACGCGATATCAGGATGGGCTGCATTGACTACGAAATCCCATGCCGCGCCACGCTGCGCATCGGTTCGCTTCCAATAATCATATTCCATGTTAATATCTTCATCATTACTCATCGAGACGGGGTGATACGATACACTTCGTATTGGCTAATATATAAGTTCGAAAGCATGCAGTTCATCCCGGTTTGACACGATGTAATATCCCGCATTAGTATTACCCGCGACCGGCATGTGGTACATGTGAATTGTCTCTAAAATTAGTTTCCATATCGTGATCATGGATGTCCCGGCATCAATATTTAACAAATCTGCAATTGATCTCGACGTGATGCCGTTTTGTTTGCCGACATGTGCACGGAGTACGTCCCGTATTCTCTCGTGGATGTTTCGTTCCATGTTTTCACCGTGTGGATCAACATTCGATCATTTACCAATAAAGCTCCGTTTGCATCGTTGTACCCTGCGAAAAATTCCCACGTACCAGAAAAGTTTCATAACGGACAGAAAGCATGGCCATAAAGGAGCAAACAAGGATGCTTTTCAAAAACAGAACCGTATCCGTATCGAGAGGTGGAAATAACGGCGAATCTAAGTAACAAGCAGGACTCCGAGATGCTTTCACGTTCTTTTCCGCTTCAAGATCCTGACATTCAGCACCACGCCCTTCCGAATGCCTTGCCCATCGGCCAGCTTTTTATCGATCGTGGTGCCGCCGAATTTACCACCGCTCTTGATGACCTCGCAGTCACGCAAGATGATGTTTGTATCCTTGGGAACGCCGTTTTCCACGATTTGAAGGACATGTATATCGATCCGGTCATCTATCGCGATCTTCTCCCTCGTCACCACGTCCTCGTCGAAACTCAATCCGAACGATCTGCCGATTTTCCGCACGACGATGGAATAATACTCGTTTTCTTTTAAGCTCAAGAAACACCACGCATCCAACTTTATCGATCAAGTGATCATTTCTTATCGGATATTTATGTGTTTGTATGTTATTTGCTGGTTATTGCCGGATACCTTCGGAATGTTTTTGTCGTGTTCCGAATATCTTGACCTGAGTTCTTAACTCTTTATCTGGTTTTGCTTTGATTAAATCATATTTTGATTCGACTTTTATGATATATATTGGTTGAATATGGTATGAAGAGATAAAAAGTATTAGGAAATTCTTAAATAGGGATGGTTGCAATATGTAACGATAGGCATCGTGCCGTTTTTGTTGGATCATGGGATGCAAGACATGCGACCCGGGCACGTCGCTTTGCAGAAACTGCCCACGATGCCACGAAAACCAGTCCAATCCGGTGGAATGATGGCGATGCATGTGTTTTACGCGACGAAATCAAGCGGTGGCGATCTTGTCGTTGATCATGCCGCCGTGACGGCAAGGCTTCACCTGCCGTTCAGATCGATCGAACCCCTTTTTCACCCGCGCGAGGCTTCGGGAAAGACCATGAAAGACCTGGTGGCCGACTTGTTCATAAACGAAGCCGGAAGGATTTATCCCGATCCCGACGTGCTCGCGGATCGAGTGAGTGGCGGCGTGCCCGTGCAAGAATGCTTGAACGACGGTTTTTATCGATACTACAAGGACCACTTGGCCAAAACCTGTTCCCGGCCAAGCAAGTTCTCTCGATTCAAGCGCGTTTTCGAGCGAACAATTGCCATGGACGCGATCATCGAGCTGCCCGTTCGCTTCTTCGAGGCAATCATCACGACTTGCAGGAGAGTCGGGAAATCCATGCCCTCCATGCTCGAACTGCTCCTCCGTGATGAACTCGATCGATCCAGCAAAGTTCCATCCAAACTTCGACACGCAGCCAGGCCGCGAGACATAACGACACCATCGAGGGATGACCAGCCATGAACAAGTATTATCTCGGGGAAATACTCGTCCAGCATCGGGACTTGAACGCAGCGGTTATTCCGCACCCGTTATCCCACGATATCGACATTCATTATTCAATCCTGAAAAACCAGGGTTGCGAGATGCTCCCCGCGCAACAAATCGACCTGGACCGGTACAAGAGTGGTTGGCGAGTTGTCAAGGTCTACACGCGGCAGGAACAGTTCGACAGCGACGCTCGCTGGTACACTGCAAGGCTCGCTGAAGCCCGGGAGCGCGGCAACAAGGAAGTCATGCACCATGTACTGCTGCAACTTGCCGCGATGGATAAACTGCAAGGAAATTTGGATGAAGCCCTCCACCGAGTAGATGCATCCATCGAATCGTGCAAGGACATTGCCGACACTCGCGTGAAAAACCGGTGCGAAGCACGCAGCTTGAACACGGCAGGAATCCTCCACGCGATGCGCGGGAATTCATCTGCTGCATTGAAATCATTCACCGGGGCGCTGGAATCGGCCGTTGGCTGCACCGATCTCCAGCTCGCAGCAACGAACAATGCCGGGTACATCGTCTCCGGCACCGATCCCCTCCGCGCCATTCAACAATTTCACGAGGCCCTCGATCTCGTCGACAGCTTACCGAAGTCGCGAGCTTACCTGCATTGCACGGGCGTGATCTTCGCGAACGTTGCGAGGGCACAAGAAGCCCGCACAGCGCCGGACATCGCCGAGGCATTTTATTACCGGGCTTTGCGATGCTTCGAAGAGGGTGGCGAATTGGACCTTGTTGGTGGCATGCTCGAGCAGATCGGGTATTGTCACGCTATCGTGGGAAACGAGATCGATGCCGAAAAGATGCACGAGGAAGCCCGTTTCACGGCACGCGTGATCGGCGACGATACCTTGCTCGCGCGGTTGCTCGACAAGCAATTGCAATCGGCGAAGATGCAAGACGACAAGGAAACCATCAAGGCAGTCCTTCGCCAGAAGCTCGACATTATACGCATGCAACTATCACGAATCCCCTCGCGGGAACCAGGACTCGTGTATTGCAAAGGCTTCCCGCGCACGTCTACCGGTGCACTGCAAGATTCACTCCGCGGCATGGAAACAGCGATCCAGGAGCTCGAAACGAGCAGCAAAAAGCGGATTGCCCTCGACGATCGGTGGTGGGCCATTGCTTCCAAGCCCATCTTCGCAGAGATTCCCAGGTTATACCTGCTCCCGTGACGGTTCAAGAAGAGATGATGAAACATGGCACGATACCCCATAACAACCCGCCTTGACGACCTCTTTTC
>JAUQYW010000076.1 GCA_030587525.1 Candidatus Sigynarchaeota archaeon
TGCGGGTGACGCGGAAGATGTACGAGGAAAGGATGCCCAGTAAGATGTTTGCGAATATCGACGCCGCGAATATCAAAGGAATCAATAAGGCTCTTTGCGTGAAGATCCTGCCAAATCCCGTTACGATGTTGAGCGCAAAGCCGGCTCCGATGAAAAGCCCGCTGAAGATCCCCGCGCGGAGCGTGCAAACCCATCGGGCACGCCGTCCCCGGTTAGGCTTGTCACCGTGCAAGGAATCGTGAAAGAGATTTCCTCGGAACACGACCTCGTTTAATATATTGAACAGAAACACGATGCCAACCAAGGTCAAGAAATCGAGGGTGGTTTCGACGCCGGCTGGCCGAGGAAGGAAGAAGGGCACTTGAAGAAGCCACGCTATGGCAGCGGCGGGTAGAAAGCATATACAAACAGTAATGCAAGGTATGGCCAATGCCTTCAAGTTATTTAGGGCGGAGCTATGCAAGCCGATGTTTTCCCACTGGATCCGGCCTTTCCGCGCTCGCGCGTTCCACGCGGTGATGAAAATGGCACATGGTACCAGCAAGATGGATGCAGCGAGGAATCGCGGGATGATCAAGTCGAAGATCCAGTAATGCGTTATGGACGGGAGGGGCATGAAACCGCTTGCACCGATAGCCGCCACGACTATGCAACCTTGAATCCAAAAACGTTTCTTGTCTTGCTTATCGCCGTGAAGCCCGCTCGCGATGTCCTGGGTTTCGCGACACGACGATGCCGGGTTGAGGCGTGTCAAGGAGAGTTGCGAAAAAACCGGCATGATCGCGAGGATGACGCCAGCAGCCATCACGAAGCAGCCTCCCATGACCATAAAATGCGGGATGCACCAGGTTATCGGTTCTGCTATAACTTGAGTGCCATTGACTGCCATTGCCTCGAAAAACCACGACGTGAGATTATTCGCCGCTTGCGATGAAAAGGCCTCGACTAGGTGGTCCTGACCGGGCAAGATCACGAGCCGGCGGGCATTTCCAGACGAGATATTGCCAAAACTCCATGTTTTTTGAGGCGATGCATCAATCGCCGCCTGGACTTGATCCCACGTCACCTGCGGAAGGCCCGTCCCGTCGATAGTCGAATTCGCCATGATGTGGCACTGGGCTTGCACACTCGTGAACTGGTCCTGGGACCCGGTGATCAAGCAATAATTCTTGATGTTGGTTGCGTTGATGAAATTCGACACGGAGCGGATGCGAGTTTCTTCGTTAATGGTCGATGGATCGTGATTGGAAAACCATCGCCACTGCGCAAGCATCAGGGTGACAACGGGATTTTGCCATATGTCTTGCACCCCGAGTTGCTGCTGCACCAGGGTCTCCGCCATCGACGTGAGGTTATCCCAGCAATAGATGGCGCAGCTTGCCCGGATGCGCCCGCCCGTGCCTACCACGTTGCCGGTACGCGGGTTTGTCCAGTTGTCGAAGATGCCGGCGCGGGTCGTATCGATACCGCCAAGGCTGTGCCCGGCCACGCCGACTCTCGTGGGGTCGATCAATGTCTTGTATTCCGAGTCATCGAGGAGCCAGTCCACAGCAGAATAAATGCCGACCAGTTCTTGAATGCACATGTCCCAAAAACCGCTGGAATCACCGTGGCCGGGATTATTCAATGCCACGGCGAAAAATCCATTTTTCGCGAGGTGGCGGGCATAATTCAATTGACTTTCCGCGTTCACGCCAAACCCGTGCATCCAGATGATCGCTGGGTACCCGCTTGCAGGCGGGGGCTGCTTGGGGCAAACCACGTAACCGCGGACCCAATAATCCTCGACCAACTTGTTCGCTGCATCCTCGCCGGGATTCACCACCGACCGGTTAAAGAAATCGTTGATTTCGGCGGTGTATCGTGAAAACGTGTAAAACTCGAATCGACGGGGTACCTCCTCGTCGGGTTGGAACCTTCCTGCAATGACGAGGACGGAACCCGCGATAAACGTAATCATCGCAGCGATGAACCACGCTTTGCGGCTCATAAAGCATTTAGCAAATTTGCGAATGAAAACGCGAAAACTCTTCATCATGCAACCTCATCGAGGCGATCATCTGGTTAGTTTCATCCATTACCCGAGTGCTAATGAAGGTATCGATAGACCCGCAAGATCCCAAGAAAATCTTCGCGACATTCATAATGCCCTAATTACTACATCAGGAAAAGGTTTGACTAGGAACTGCCAAAGTGGCCTCAGAAGGATTAGCAATCAAAGGAATCGAGATGTGCTTGTCGACCCGGCGAGGTAAATCAACCTTTATTTCCACGTGCCAGTCGAACTTGACCACCGAACCAGCGACCGAATAAGGTGCATTGGGAAAAGATGCTAGTTTAAACTCCCATGAGCAATTAGCTGCCATCGGTGCCACGGGAAACCGGATCACGTCGGTAACTTGCTTGAAACTTGAGTTGGTCCCTTGAACTTTGAAACCAAAGTCGCAATATAAAGATGCTTCGATAGCTCGAACATTTTCCATCGGATGCTTTTTAAGGTCTATTCGACCAGCGACGAAGTCTCCTGGCTTAAAGACATTCGATATGACACGTGCTGATACTTGCAGACGTGGAGAGCCGCCTTGCAGCTTTTTATCGTTTCACAAAAGTCCTTTTCTTGAGTTGAAACATCAGGGACAACCGATTCACCATATGCTTGTTTTATTGATTCATCATCGTAGGTATAGCTCGAAGCGGGAACCGCAGGTGCATATCCGCCTTGAGTGGCAAATCGACCTTCACGTCGACGAACCACTCGATCTTGACCAGCTGACCCGCGATTGAACACGGTACATTAGGGGGAGTCGCAAAGGAAAAGGGTTGCGTGAAATATTCCACCGCGGGATCGGCCAGAAAGGACACCTGGTCGATCACTTGCAAGTAGGTGTCTGTCTCCCGCTGGGCGGTGCAGCTGTAACAGAATCCCAGAAGGGCAGAGACGCCCCTAACCTTTTCTTTCGGATGCGTTCTCAATTCGATATTTCCCGTGATGTTCTCTCCTGGCATAAACACGTCCTTGTCGATTTGAACGTTCAACTCCGTCTTTCCAGATGTGGATGCTATTTTGCTTGATAATTTGCCTGTCTCCACGTTCTCCGAAACGGGATGAACGCGAACGGCAATCTCGTCGTTTGGATCGAAGGCGAACGGTTTATCTATCTTGGCTCGGATCTTGTAGTTGATCGTACCGCCCAAGTTCTTAGGAATGCTGCGGGTGATTCCTTTTGATGCAAGTGATTTTGGCACATCGTATTCAAAGGGCATTTCCAGGGTTGGCAGGGCATCGGGTGGCAGCGAGAATTCAAAAGGACACTGCTTCTCACAAGGCCCATCAATTTTTTGATTTTCCGGCGTCCAAAGATCGAGCCCACCTTCGACGATCATTCGAGTTTGCGAATAAACGTGAACCTCTGTCGACGTGGTGTCTCCGTGCTCGTCATCGTGATGAATAACAGTTTCATCCCTGGTTACCACGGCATGTTCCTTCCCTTCGATCCAGACTTGCACGTTACGTGCCTTGATTGACTTGTCGGCAACAATATTCAGCTTTCCCTTGATCACTTCACCCGGGAAGTAGTGTGGTTTTTCGAGTTCAATCTTCAAAGACAAGAGTTTCAATCCTCAAGCATTGACCATCGAGCTGTCGCGTGATAATCCTCTTTCCCCAACTGGATGACCAATCCTTCACCAAAAAAGTCCTTGCATAGAGAAAATTAAGGTTGGGTGGATTCAGGATCGGGCAAAAAAATGCTGAACGTGGTGCCCTCGCCGTATTTACTGTGTACGGTGATCGTTCCTCCATGCAATTCCACGATCTCCTTGGCAATCGACAGGCCCAGGCCTGTGCCAATAATCATTTTCACTTCATCGGAACGGAAAAACCGATCAAAGATTCGGCTCACGTCTTCTTCCTTGATCCCGATTCCTGTGTCCACGACTTCGATCACGGATCCCTTTTTTCCTATTTCTTCTTGCTGCTCGTTTCCCTTCCCGATAACTCGGATCGTGGAATTTTCCTTGGAGTAATTAAAAGCATTTTCAAGCAATATTCGCAAAACTTGGGCCAAATGGGTTTCATCGCCAAATATCTCTAAATCATTCGGTACTTGAGATTCTAGTGTGATTGCTCTCCCGTCACATTTCATACCAAATTCAACGATGATAGTTCGGACCATTTTTCCGAGATTGAAATTGCTCTCAGAAAGTTTCAACTGTTTTGAATCTACACGCGATAATATTAACAAATCTTCGACCATATGCGTCAAGGTTTTATTGCTCCGGCCGAGAACGTCGATGATCTTCTCGCGCTGCTCGGAGGACAATTCACTATCGAATTTTTGGAGATTTTTCACCGAGAGATCGATGACGGTTATGGGTGTACGTAGTTCGTGCGAGATCATTGTTATAAATTGCTTCCGGAGGTTGTCATACTCAACCCGTTCCGTGAGATCGTTGAACAGGACCGTGATTCCTGAAAACTTCTCGCTGAAATCGAGCATTTTTTTTAACTTTATCTCGAAAATTCTAGTTCCCATTGGCGTGGATATTTCTCTTTCGATCGTCTTCTCGCTATCGTGGGATTGCAGGAACGATTCAAGAACCCCATTTAGCCATGGCAAATTCAAGATGTTTTCTTCCTTCTTATCATAATACTTTCTTCCATGTGATGCACCGTTTCCAAAGGTTTGAAGCGCGGCGTTATTGATGCTCTCGATATTTTTTTGGGTATTTACCAGGAAAGCCGGCGCGTTCAAGGATTCAAAAATGGTCAAATACTTGTTTTTTTCATTTGTCATTTTACGATTCGTATCACGCAGCTCTTCAAACATCTTGTCATACGATGAATCCGCCCATTCCGAGATGAACCCAAGCTCAAGGCGGTCAAAAAATCGTTCCACGAATAAATGATAGAAATCTTTATCTTTTACATCAAAATTCGATTCGTTGATTAAATCCAAGTAACTTTGCCGGAAGTATTTCATCAATCCAACGAATAATTCCAGCGTGACGCCCCGGGATCGATGACGTTGCGCTTCCAAGATGCCAAAGGCGGCCGCGGGATCTTTGGCATAATGCTCATCAGCATTGAGCTCGGGTACTTGATCCTTGTATTTATTGATCGTGGTGACGAGGCATTGCGTGATGCCACGAATCGACATCTCCCAGGCTTCCTCCAGCGTGGAGGTATACTTTGTATAATCGCCCATCTTTGCGTATGCAAGGAGTTTCCCGATCAATTTCTTTTCGTTCTGCGGATCTAACACTAGTTGTATCAGATCAACAATTTTTAATACCATGCGGGATCAAGGCGATAAGCAGTCTTTGTTTCTTGATTTGTTCGGTCTCTTGTTTATAACGATTGTCGTGTTTTTTTAAAACCACCGGCGCGCATTCATCACATTAGGGATTGGCATCAAATTGCACACTCCTTTTTAATTTGAAGGTCAGTTTGATTTTCTTGATTCGGAAAAAAAATATCCTTCCGCCAGCTCATCTATGTCTTAACGGACGGTATATCCAACTCAGCCATCAACATTGTAGATACTTCGTTGATTTTTGTCGGTAAGATGAGGTGGCTGAATCATTAAAAAAAAGAATTGTAACAAAAATAAAGCGAAATTCGGAAACCGTGTTACTTCGGTTTCCCGAGAATCGTGATCGCCGCTACTGTGAAAGCACCGCCGAGGTTATGGGCGAGGCCGAGCTTCGGATCCTTCACTTGCTTGCCATCTGCCTTGCCCTGCAACTGCTTCGTGAGCTCGACGAGCATGCGGCAGCCCGTGGCGCCGATCGGGTGACCAAAACACTTCAAACCACCGGAGGCATTCACCGGAATAGCGCCGTCCCAATTAAACGTGCCTTTCTTGAGCTCCTCGGGTGCCTTGCCCCGATCGCAGAAACCAAGATCCTCGCAATTCACGAGTTCCGTGATGGTGAAGCAGTCGTGAACCTCCGCGAGCGAGATTTCCTTGCGAGGATCCTTCACACCAGCTTCCTTGTAAGCGAGTTCTGCAGCTTTTGTCGTTGACCAGAAATTCGTGTACGGGAAGGAAGGCGTGTACCACGGCGTGTTCGTATAGGTTGCAACCGCGTTAGCCTTCACCACCACGAAATTACCGTTCTTCACGTAGCTCGGTGCCAACTCGGGCGTCGTGATGATGAGCGCAGCGGAGCCGTCACTCATAGCACAACAATCGTAGCGCCCGAGGGGATCCGAAATCATTGGTGCCCTCATAACTTCATCGAGAGTCACGGCTTTGCGGAAGTGTGCTTTAGGATGCGCAGCGCCGTTCGCGTGGTTTTTCACTGCGACGCGGGCAAGATCCTCCTTCGTCCATCCATATTCGTGGAAGCATCGTGTCGCCGCCATGGAAAACATTGCAGGAGCGGATGGTAATGGTAACACGGGATGGCCGAGCTCGGTAAAGCCTGGCAATCCGCGGCTGCCTTGATCCGTGAGTTTCTCGACACCGCATGCCAGCGCGATCTCATTCACGCCCGCGGCCACCGAATAACACGCGTTGCGAAACGCGTCCATACCGGAGGCGCAGTAGTTTTCCACGTGGGTCATCGGGATTCCGTAGAGCTTTATGGCGTCCGCCAGTGTCCCGCCAGACAGGCCGTTAAACCAGTACTGGATACCGACCCAGCCAGCTTGTATATCCGTTTTCTGGATGCCAGCATCCTTGAGCGCATCCCCGACCGATTCAACGAGCAGATCTTCGACGCCCTTGTTGTATAACTCGCCGAATTTCGTGTAGCCAGCGCCAATGATGGCAACCCGGTCTCGTATGCCTTGTCTTACCATATTACATCTCCTCCTGTGCAGGCATCGGAGCTTCTTCCCGCTTCGGTGCTGCACTCTCATCTTCTTCGCCGATTGCCCGTTCACGAATTGGGCGACACTTCCAGTAATAATTGTAGAAATTCTCGCCTTCGTGGATCTTTCTGAACGTCATTTCCACGTCCATGCCAATCACGACATCCTTGGGATTGCCGTCGGTCATGTTGAGCAAGACACGGCCACCACCTTCAAGATCGATGACACATCGGGGAATCGGGGTCTCGTAATAATCCCCGCCTTCCAGGTGGTCGAGGGTAAAGGTGAAGATCTTGCCGGTCTTTTGCAGCTTCACCTCATCGAGCTGCCCCGTCGTCATACACTTTGGCTCGATGCACGAACGCCATATAGGATACTGGACAGTGCCGCACTTCTTGCACTTGACGCCGTGCATGCGCAAGACGAAATTGCCATCCCGGTGCAAGCCGACCGGGGTCGTCTTCCGCTTGAATGGCTCCTTTTTCAAGGAATTACGGAAGACCAGGTATTTCGTGTACACGTCGACGGTCTCGGTCATAGCACTGTATATCATATAAGCGCGCCGCGTGCGCTTGAGATCCTTGATCTTTTGCTTGTCGATCACCTTCAGCAAGATCACGTCGGCGCCGTCTCCATAACCAGCGAGCAAAATAGTCTCGCCCTTGGGACGCTTCAATGCTGCGATGAGCGTCATAAACACCTGGGCCGTGCCCGTGTCGCCGAGGGTCTGGAACAGCGTGTCGCAGACGGCCTTCGGGGAAATGCCGGTTTGTTTCGCGATGCCAACCGGCGCCCGGGGATCGCCGCCATAAATGCAAGCTTGGCTTATCTTAGCAAGTTCGATCTTCGTCTTCGCCGCGAGAGCCTTGATGGCCGCGACCGTGTTGTAGGCATACCCAGCCAGGTCATCGTATTTTCCGGAATACTGGCGCACGAAATCATCCTTTGCCCGCCGCCATGGGCCGACGAGATCCTCTGTCCGCGACACGTAATCGACGATTTCAAGCAAGTAATCATCCGCCGACACGAGGAATGCCGCGGCCGCGTCGCCAAACACGTATTCATACATGGATACGGGTTCTGGATTTCGCATATCCGACGCGATGACCAGGATGTTCTTGGCCTTTCCCGCTGCAACCATGTCGGCAGCTGCAATGAGTGCCGACGTGCCGGCTTTCAACGAGTTCGTGAAATCCATCGTCACGATGTCTTCTCGCAGATCCAGAGCCGTGGCGATGATGCTCGAGCTGCTCTTCTCGAGGTAGGGGCTCGTGGTCGACGCGAAAAACAGCCCGTCGACGGTTTTTTCATCGACGCCCTTCAAGCAATCCAAGCCGGCTTCGACTGCCATCGTCAAGCTGTCCTCGTCATAGTTGGCGACGGCCTTCGTGCCAGGAATGCTCGGAAAATCCCAGGCCTTGGCTATATCCTCGCGCTTCACGAGATATTTGGGAATATAAGCACCATAAGAACGAATTCCAGCTTTCATATCATTTCACTTCTCAGGGAGGAAAGCATAGATCTCTATCGATTTTTGTGAAAATAGATAGCCGCAATCGATCGGTTCGAAGTATGCTCTCCGAAATGGTGTTAATCATATTTGGTCTAATTTGTTATTAATATTTACATGCCTTGCTGCTTTGTTGAAAAAAGTCTTTATGAAACGCCATTTCCGGTAATGGAAGCAGGTTCCGGCAATATTTCAAAACCAGGTGGGAACTCATAGTTGAATTCAAATGGTTGTGAGAAATCATAGCACCCGTACAGCAGAGCAAAAAAAGGTGAAGGGGGATAATCAACCAAAATATTTAACTGCAATCTCCTCGGTATTCGTGAATTTCGAGACATTCCCGCTGAATGATGCAATTTCCGCGGCAAATCGAGTCTCGAACTCGCGTGTGAATTGCACATGAGCGCTATCGGATGCTTGAGATGCATAATCCACGATGAGCGCACACGTGAATGAACCACGGTCAATGATCCGAACGGTTTTCCCTTTGAACAGGATCGATTCAACGGGCGTCGTCGTCTTCGTCGATTCCTTGAAAAGGGCGGTCACGGCGGTGATCGCCCCGGCGAGGAGCTGGATGTCGGTATCTGAAATGTCCTCCCTGAAGGTCTTCGAGTACAAGGGGACACCGTTCTTCGCGTAAACGAGCAACACGTGCACGCGTTGAAGTTGGAGCAACCAAGGAGTCTTGTTGACCTTGTAAAAGGCCAATCCAATGATGATCGTGCCGATCACGCGCGTTAAACCGATGTTCATCGTGATCTCACGTAAATACGCATGTATGCTTGTCTCGATCGCCGCGGGTGTGAAGGATCCGACCATCTGCGATAGGAAAATGCCGATGAACAGCCACGTGATGAGATGTTTCTGCTTCATATTTTTCGTGAGCTTGCGTTTCTTGAAGAATGTAAACGCGAGCCAAATAAACACGAGAAGCGAGTACATGAGAAGAAAAAACGTGGTGATCGTCTGGCGCTGGAATTGAACGATGTAGGTGTTTCCAATGAATGTCGTTATCGATTCTGTTGTCAAGGTGGGATCTGCAATAATGGTTCCGATGATCAATGCCGCGAGCGCGGCGAAGAGGCCGACGCGTGGCGTGAACGGTTTGCTCTCCTCGAATGCCTCGAGCACCATGAGCACGACGAGCATGGCGTCGATGTCGATTATCTGCGCGATGATGAAGAAGATTTCTGCAATGGCTTGCACGTTCGCAACCGACGAGATGATCATGCATCCTTGATTTGCCAAGGTTACCGCGAATAAGGCTGCCAGGTGCAAGAACATCTTCTGACCCGTTTTTGCGTGCTGCCGAATGAAAAACAGGAGAAATATCGCGACAGGAAGGAAACTGACTATAGGATAAAGCATTGCAAGCAATGCCAAGAGCGGTTGTTGAAGGATCATCGGATTGCATCTCGATAAGACGAATCGTGGTATTCTTTAAGAGTTATCCATACTATGGCAGAAGGATCTTTAAACTTTATGATTACCGACTGCGTGCCATGCCCAGGATGGTAGTTCACTATATAATCTAGCACCTAGCACATACCGTTTATAACACGCCCCGATTTTTTTAACGTGGTAGCTCGATTTATCATCTCTCGATCAAAAGGTGACCTCGACAACGTGCGGAAAAGTCCGGTACATGAAAAAAGACCGGTGGCGACCGATTTACCGGTATCCCTTTGGAAATGCCTTCGTCTACCTCATCGGCAGTCTTGTCGGCACGGGCACGGGTGCCGCCGCCGGGCTTATTACCGTGCAAGCATGCCAAGCGGCCATCTCGTGCGGAGTTCACGCCGCTGCCGTGCCGGCAGCCATCGCGCTCGTCATCGGACATGTTATCGCACGGTACTTGTTTTTCGTGACCCAGATCACGCGGTTGCGCAACGCCATTCTTGCCTCGATCGCGGCATTTCTCCAAGCCACGGGGATCGTGCTTGCACCGGCGATGCCATTCCTGGGTATCGGGATCATGGTGATCGCGTGGGGTATCGTTGCCGTTTTCTTCGCGCATTATGGCCGCATCCGGCTCTACACGGATGCCGTCGTCATCGGCAAGCTCGTGCTACCTTACTCGGAATTCGTTTACACCGAGTTCTCGACGGGGAAGCCCTTCCAGGATCACGTGCCGGAGCAGGGCAAGGGGAAAGCGATCGAGATCATCACGCCGATTGATTACGAGTATATCGAGGAGAACTTCGGCGTCTTCCATCCATACACGTTCATCATCACGCGGGAAAAAACGTACGTCGTGCAATCCTTGACGCACCGGCCGGAGTTCGTTGCCAACGTGCGCAACGCGTGGGCTTGTTATGATTGGGATCGGAGGCAAAAGCAGGAGCAAAAACAAGACGGAACAAGGAACCACGACCCCGGCAGCATCACGGCGTGAAGGTCTCGTTGCAATACACGCAGGATATTTCCTTTCCGGCGACTTGCTTGAACTGGTCTTGCGGGAGGGCCATGTGCTGCTGGCAATGAGGGCACTTGAAGACCCGGTTGAGGGGCGCGCCGCAGTCGCTGCACGCATAGACGAGGTCGATGCTCGGGTCCTTGATCCGGTAAAACTTCCCGCATTCGCCGCACGAATAATTCGGGTCTGGCAAGTCAACCGCGGATTCTTCGGGCTTGAGATCTTCGGGGGATTCGATCACCACCGGCTCGTCTGCTTCGGTGGATGCATCCGTGGCTTCGGTGTTGCTAGGTTCTTCCACGGGCTCTTCGGTGCCGGGTGATGGCCCCTCGGCTGGAGATTCCGCGGGTTCAATAGCGGCTTCCGGTGGCGTGGCGGGGCCGGGCTCAGGAACGTCTTCCAAGGACGAGTCGATCTTCGGACTTTCAGCAGCGACCGGTTCTGCATCCGCGGGCTTCGTGCTCTTTTCCTCGCCTTGCCCGTGAAGGGTCCTCGCAATTTTCTTGAGCATGGTCCCGGCAGATTCCACGCGACTTTCCATGACTTGCAACACACCAGCACGCTCTTGCATCGCGGGTTTTGCAATGGCTTTCTTATACCTGGCAATCGCCGCAAGCAAGCTCTTCTGCGCGGCTTGCAAGTCGCCCGTCTCCAAGGCGGCGGACCCGTGATAAAACATGGCATCGGCACTCCACGGCGCGAGCTCGATCGCCTTGGCAAAGCACTGCTTGGCCTGCTCGGCATCGCCGTTTTCCATGAGATCCTTGCCCTGATTGATCCAGCCGTTCGCGTCCACGTTCTTCGCGAAGGTTTTAATGGCCGAGGTCGGCGACGTCGGCTTGGCTTTCGGTTTGGCGGGAGGGGACACGGGCTTGGGTTGCTTCGCGATCGACACGGGTTTCGGTCGAGGCGGGGCTGTCGATGACGTGGGCCCAGTTGCGGTGGTCGCGAGCCGCGCTGCCTCGTCCCGCTTCTTGCTCGCGAGAGCTTCCAGGGCGATCTTGATCATCTTGTGATTCTGCAGCACCGGATTGAGCATGCCGGAGAGCTGGCCTTGCAATGCCTTGTCACTGATTTGCTTGATGAGTTCCGAATACTCTCGCACGAGCGGGGAGATCTTGAGGAAGAAATCAATGCCCATGGCCGTCTTTTCCGGGATTTCCGCAGCGAAGCACTCTACCATGGCATCATACGTGACCATGATTTCCTTGAACTTGGCAACGATCTTGGTTTTCAACGGCGTTGCCTTGATCGCGTCGAAGGCCGCGGTGCCGCTTGGCATCGACTTCAGATCCATTCCCTTGAGCTTGATGACCAACCGAGTCGCCTCTTCACGATCATACCATTTGTTGCTATTTAACAATTGTGCATTCCAGTTGCCATAGTTCTTGCTTGAATGAACATGTTAAGAATTATTTTTTTATTCAAGGGGATGAATTCTTGGATCACTGGTTAGACTAATCGCACACGGGAAAACCAATCATGGGATACAGAACGGTGATTGTCCGGGGATACCGGTACAATTGCGCGAGCTGTAGCACCAACACGTTCATTGATGAGAAGTATCTCGACAAGATGAAGTGCCCTGGATGCGGCCGGCACATCTGCGGGTCATGCAGGAACCAGAACGGGTGCTGCAAGGCATGCTATTCGACCTTGCCTCCAGAAACCCGGCGGCGAATCCAAGCCCTGGGTAAGCAAGTCCTGGCCCGACGCTTGCCGTTCGCCATCTTTTGCGGATTGTCCATTTTCGGTCTCGCGGGATTCCAGCTGTTTTTCACGCTCGGGTATGGCATTGGCTTCCCGCTGTGGGCTGGCGTCACGCTGCCTTCGATGATCCTTGCCTTGTGTTTCATCGCGATGTTCTGCAATGCGCCGATCAAGGTCGGCGAGGCGCGGCACGCGGTCGTCGAAAGCGTCTTTTCCCCTCCGTCGCAATTTTCCACGGGCGCGATGATCGCACGCGATGCAACGACGACATATCCTGGCTCGAAGAAGGCCATGATCGACACGTCCAGGCTCCGCATCTTCGACCGGTTCAAGCCGGTCGATTTCAAAGGCCAAGCCTTGAACCTGCTGGCGGACCTCGCGCCGGAGCAGCTCAAATATTTTTCCGCTAACTGGTACCTCGGGTTGGACCAGCAAGGATTCGCCGACCATTTCACGAAATCGGTCGTCGCCCCGAAGGTGCAGCAGATCGGGCCGACCATGGCAATCTCGCTGTTCTTGTGCCTGGTCCAGGACATGGTCAACTTGCTCTACAATTTCGACGATAAAATCGGGGATAACTTGTCGATCGCGGAATCGGCGCAGGAACTGGTGGACTTCGCCATGATCGACCCGGCGCTGGCGGTGCCGTATCTCACCTTCGAGGGCACCACGCTCCGCACGGCGGTGCTGGAAATCAACCCGACGTTCCTCGGCGTTATCCGGGGCATGAAAACGAGGTAAAGCTGCTTAATCGTTAAAATGAAGAGGAAAAAAGTTAAGAGAAATTCTATTTTGTTTACCGGTTCGATGACGACCACAACTTGCGCAAGGCCATCGAGATCACGTAGAGCTGGATCTGGCGGGCGCCGCCGACGACTTCCTGGATGCGGGAGACGCCGAGGTAATCTTGCATGAGCGTGTTATCGCTAACGCCTGCACCACCCATGACGTTCGCCATCTCGTAGCACGTGCGCTCGGCGAGTATAGCACCCTGGTACTTCATCTGGGATGCGCTGGCAACGAGTGCCATGGCCAGCGGGCCGGGCAACTTGCCGCCGTATTTCTTGAGTGCCTCATCGTAGCTGCGGCAGAACTGGAGGACCGCGAGCGTGAAGTTCGTGATCTGTGCCCACGAGTCCGCGAGCAGGAACCCGACGCCCTGATGCTTGATGATTTCTTGGCCCATCTGCTTGCGCAGGTTCGCGTAGATGGCTGCGAAAGCGAAGGCACCCCACGCCTCGCACACGTCGAGAATCGCGATGCCCATACGCTCTGGGACGAGGCCCTCGAAGAGGCCATCCTTGCCCTTGCCCACGTCGCACAAGATGCGCTCGTTGGGGACGAAGGTTTCCTTGAACGTTTCCTTGCCGATCCAGATCCTCGGCGTCCATGGAATGAACGTGCGCTCGATATTGACCGTGGGATCGGGGAGGAGGACGAGGCTCTGGGTCATCTTCATATCCGCGTCCTTGGCCGCGGGTTCCGTGGTGCCGTAGACGACCGCGTACTTGGATTTCGGCGCGTTGGTGTTGTAGCACTTGGTGCCGGTGATCTTGAGGCCGTCTGCAGATCGCACTGAAATCGTGTCCGGGTGGTTTGCGTCGCTGCCCTTCAGCGGTTCGGTGATGCAGATGCAACCCGCGACTTCACCAGTGACCAGTTCCTTCAAGGCTTTCAAGCACGGCTCGCGATTGTCGTGGTGGTGCTTGATCGGGTTGATCGCTAGCACTGAAGCCCCCATAGCCATGTTAAACTGGGGATCGAACATGTCGACCGCGAGGCCACGCATAAATTCCATCGCGAGCCCGTCTTTCTCGCCATGGTCGACGCCGACTTCCGGAAAGCTCTGTGAACGCGTCACGTAGTGCTCTACCCCAAAATCTTTGATCCACGGGTAGAAATCCTCGTTGTGCATTATCGTGTTCTTTTTCTCGTACTTCAAACAAAAGCGCTGGACCTTGTCGAACATGTTTTTCTCGTTATCGTTCAAGATCGACATCATATTTGCGTTGACGAACGCGTAACGATTTTTCAACGACATTGCCTCCAGGATCTCGTCCGGGATGGTCTGCGCTTCCATTTTCTTGTAAATCTGTTTCTTTTCTGGTTGTCCAGTTGGTTGTTCCATCGAAATCGCCTTTTCATTCACTAAAAGAGGATTCACACGAAGTGAATAATATAAAGTCGGTTTGTTTCAATAAAAATGTTTATTCTCTCATAAGGGAGGTACGGGGAATTGAACCCGGCCTCGCTTGGCACGCACTTTTCCGGCTTGTGATCAAGGACAATCAAACTTGGATAGATTGGTAAACGAAAAAAGTCGAAGGGAAAAAAAAGGAAGCATAAAATCGAGATTACTTCAATTACTTGGTTTTTTCAACTAACTTCAAGGCCTCTTTTACAGCTAAGGGTCCTGTGAGTGCCCAACCATCTGCACCGTATTGCTTGGCAATTTCATCGGTCACGGGCCCGCCACCGACCATTATTTTTGCCTTCATTTCGGTTTCTTTTGCCAAATTCACGATCTTTTCTATCAGCGGGAATTTCGAGCTCAGCATGACCGAAACCATCAGCAAATCAGCTTCCAGCTTGTGCGCTTCCTCGA
>JAUQYW010000103.1 GCA_030587525.1 Candidatus Sigynarchaeota archaeon
TAAGAAAAAACTCGAAAAAATGAAACTCGAACTTGTGTTCAGTGTGGACAGTTACTCCATCGTGTTTTACTTCGTGATGCACGACCAGCTCGTCAAGGCCGGGGGGCTGGATGACGAGTATTTCTTTCTCTATCCCCGCAAAGGAGCGTGAAAGGCGATATGGGGAATTATGTAAAGTTTTCGATGGGAAAGGCGGCGCTGCTGCTCAAGGTACGCCTTGCGATCGTGTACGACGCGGCAGGCAGACCGCTGGAAGGCGACCACCCGCCGTTTCAAGACGCTGTAAAGGAATACAAGGGAACTACGCTGCCGACATCATTAGGCGATGTATATGAAGAATCGAGCTTGAAAAAGGCTTTGGGTGAGAGCCGGGAGCTCCGCCATCTCGTCGCTGCAATGGTCATGTCGGCGGGTAGGTTGGCGGGTGTGCGTATCATCGAACCGACGTACAAGGCACACTTGTACGACGAGCTCGCCGAGCTGTTCCCGCCGCCCATTCGCGAGGAGCTGGTCACCTTGGAAACCTTAGAGTGGGTCGTGCTGCCGGGTGACCGGCTGGCACGGGAATTCATCCCGGTCCTGGACGAAATAGCGGCGCAGGTCGCCGGGGAAAAATCCAAGTCGAGCAAGCTGGTGATCTACTTGAAAGCCCCTGGCTTCGATGAGTATGTCACGGAACTGCACGAATTTATGGCGGAATCTACAAGCCGCGGGTTCAAGGACTTCTTGGCCATTATTTTTTAAAATAATTATTAGAGTGATAAGAAACGGCAATAATCAATGCTGGTATCCATTTGAACTCCAAGCCACGAGGAACGTGTTTAACAAACCATTGTCCAATATTATCGAAAATATTGCAGATCATCATCTTGCAATTCATTATCGTATTATCGAGTATCGTCGTTATTTCTTGGGCTAATAACCGGGGTTCAAGAATGGGGTTGAGATCGAATGGAACCACGATGTTGGACGCGGGACTTTCTCCAAGCATCATCGGATCTCCGTCATCCCGGTATTTTGCGATACTTGTCGGGATCTCAGATTATCCCGGCAGCTCGAACGACCTGAACTATTGCCACTCGGATGTGCTTGGCATCCGGGACCTGCTTGCTTCGAATCTTTATTTTCCTTCCAACCAGACAACGATTTTCATCAATTCTTCTGCAACGGGGCTCGCGATATACAATGCCGTTATGGCCTTGAAATACGTCACGACGAGCGAGGACACTATCGTGTTTTTTTATTCGGGCCACGGCGACCGCGACGCGGTCTCTGAGTACCTGGTTCCTTATGATGGATTCTTCAATCCGATGATAAAGGATATCGAGCTGGCGAGCTGGTTCAATCAACTATCTTTCAAGCGCCTCTACATCCTGATCGATGCTTGTTTCAGCGGCGGCATTATTGAGCATTTCACGGATCCGAGCGTCGTGGGGCTGAGTTCCTGCAACAAGGATGAATTGTCCTATGAATCCGGAACATTGAAGCACGGCGTTTTCACGGCAATGGTGATCGACGCATTCACCCGAGACGGGAATTTTCAGTATTGTCATGACAGCGATGGCGATGGAAGGATGGACTTCGTGTTCGAGGTATTCCCCTTCGTCAAGAATTCGTCCGACGCGTATTATTTGTCTTACAATATCACTGTCACGACTATGTTGTATGCGGCGAATGAGACGGGTGTTTCCCATGATCTTGACTGGGAAATCGAGGTTACCCGCTACATTTATGCTAATGATTCCCGGTACCTGATCCTGGTGTACGAGGTGAGCCGGACACCAAGCTTTGTGATCAACGTTGAATATGCGCCAATCTCCTATTCTCATCAAAATCCAGCGATGCAGGACTGGATGGTCCATCTGGTGGCGATATCGTCTTCCTGCCCGTGCTCGATTAATCTGGTTTTTCTCGAAAGTGGCAAAAATTACGCGATTCGGATAAACGCCAGCATCCAGAACTGGTCGTTATACTATGAATATAATCCGTACATGGTTGATTCCGACGCTGATGGATTGAGCGACGGCATTGAATGGGACTTGCATCCGTATTATGATCCGATGACGCCAGATGCGACGATTCAAGACCATGATGGTGACGGCCTTTCAACCATGGAAGAATTCTACGTATACCATACAAATCCGGGAAATAATGATTCTGATAGTGACGGGATGCCGGATGGCTGGGAAGTTGAAAATGGGCTGGATCCGCTTATCAACGACACCATGCTTGATGTAGACTTGGATCGGTTGTGTACCTTGGATGAATACAATTACGGAACCGATCCAAATTCAGCAGATACTGACATGGATGGGATCGAAGATGGACCTGAGGTTTTCGACTACGGAACCGACCATACCATTCCAGATACGGATGGTGATGGATTCACGGATGGGATCGAAATTCTGGTGAAAAGCGACCCCTTGAATCCATTTGACACGCCCGTGCTCAGAATAATAATGCTTTCTTTGTTTATTGCAAGCCCCTTCGTTCTATATGCTGCATATAAAAGCACGCGCAAAAGAAAGAATACTTTCCGGCGATCGAGAGCCTCAGCGCCTCAACGCTGAGGAAATTATTGAAGGGAAGTGCTACGAACCTCTAATTAGTTCGTAAAAATCCACCTTTGGTTACCAGATTGATGTAACCGGTTTCCTTCAAGGTACACGAAACAAGATCCTCGAACTCGGCATTCTCGAGATGGATTTGCACCGCTATGTTCTTTATTCACATTTTATTTTTGTCGGGTTCATTATCCGCGCAATAACTCGATAATGCCCTTTTCCCGCGTGTTTTTCGACGTAGCGTATAATTCGTGGAACGGCGCCCGTTTTAATACCAAATTATTAACAAATTATTTAATAGCATGGTTGGTATTGAATTACCAAAGCGTGCGGCAATATTTTTATGACTCTGCTCGAAGATGAGATAGGCCATCGGCGATTCAACCATCGCAATCTCCAATACGATTTCACGTACAAGGAGATCCAAAAACCATTGCTCGAGCACGCGTCAGTTCGCAGATTATATCGATATATTCAGCTCATCGAACAAGGAAAGTTTCCGAACGCGCTCTTCGATAACCCCGCGGTTCCAAGAGCGAGCATGATGAAAATCCGCGGGCTCGACAAGAGCCAGAAGAATTTTTTGCAATCGTACGTGGTCGAACATCGGCTCGTAGAACGGGTCCCCGCTGAAAAAGCGGAGATTCCCGGCCTCGTGCAAGACGTCTTCAAGAACTTCAAGGAGATGTCGTTCCAGAAGATACCCGATCACGCGCCCGTGCTCAAGTCAATACTGCTGCGGCATCCGAACTCGGTGGCCATCGAGCTTCCGGTCTGGAAGGTGAACGAGGTGAAGACGCGGTGCCTCACGGGACACGTTGACCTCGTCCAAGTCGAAAGAAAGAACGACGGCAAGGTAGAAATAAAGATCCTCGATTACAAGCCGGAAGGGGAGAACCGGTTCATTTTTTGCTTGCCGCAAATCGCCCTTTACGCGAAGATGCTGCGAGCGAAATTGTTGCCCGAGCAAAGCGACGAAGCTCCAGAAAATGTCACTATGAATTGCTACATATTTGATAAAAAAGCCATGTGGAAGTTCCAGCACGACATCTTGGAGAAGCTCGATGATAAACTCGCGAGATACCAGGTCCCGCGGGAATGGGCGCCATTTTTGAATTGAACCGCGTCACGATGCATCCGGTTCCCGCGAGGTGTCCGTACCAGATTTTTTAAATGGGCTCTTCTTGTCACTTAACTAGAACCAAGCAACTTACACGCGTGATGCGATCTTGCCCTTTGGTACATCGATAAAAAACATGCTCGCCGATCTGGGGAGAAAAATAGGTTTATTGTTCTCTGCCATCCTCATCATGGCGCTCCTCGGCGCGGGCATCGGCCTCGCAATATTGCTCAGGCTAGCCAATCTGGACATGGGGGCTATCGTCGTGCCAAGCATCATCATCGAGATCTTCACGTGTATCATTGCCTACCAATTCGCGAGCAATTTTTTCCCAAAAGAAGGGGGACGCGATTTTACCGAGGGCAAAAAATCGTCACGTGGGTACAAGGAAGTTCCTGCCGAGGAAAAGGAAGCCGATTCGGAACTTCCCGAGCGAACCATCAAGCCGTGAAGGCGATGCTCCTCGATTTCATGCCCTTGAACATTCCAATATCCTTCGCTTTTTCTGCTAACTGGTATTTTATGCAATCGAACGGCAAGATTTTCTTCACGAAAGATGCTTACGACGCGCCGGAGCTCAAGATCGAGATGGATCGCCTCGGGGCGCGGCTTCGCCACGAGTTTCTACCTGAAATGTTCAAGGATCCCAGCGAAGCACGGCCCTCCGTGAATCTCGGCATTGGCCTTGCCACGATCCCCCATTTTCTTTACGATGCCCGGGCCGTGTATTACAAGAACCAGGACCCGTGGACCGATACCCTGTTCAAGCCAGGGGAAAATCCGCTCGAAGTCGTGAAAGCCCTTGACGAGCATCAGGTCGAGGAACGATTCGCGCCGCTGGCCGTTATCAGAGACTCGCTGGTCGAGCAATACGGTGCCGCCAAGATCTCCATCGGACCACCGGATCAGCAGGGCCCGATGAATTTGTTCTTCAGGCTGTGCGGTGAATGCGTTTTTCACTATATGGTGAAGAAGAAGGCGATCGCGCACGAGCTGTTCGGGAACATCACCCGCACGTTCATCAACTCCCACAAGTATTTCCGCACGCTGCTGCATGGCATGAAGCCGGGCCAAAAAACGGTGTTCCAGGTCGCGGAATGCTGTAGCTACCTGGAATCGCCCCGGCTGGTCGAGGAATTCAACGTGAAATACGACAATCAATGCGCGGCAGAGCTAGGTCCGATGCGCTTGCATTCTTGCGGGGAAAGCACGGCAAATCTCGAGGCCTTTTCGAAGCTCGGCAATATCACTTGGGCAGAGTTTGGGTTTGGCACGGATCTGAAAAAAGCGCGAAGGTTGCTCGGGCCGGTCGATTTTTCGTGCCGAATTGCCCCGAAGCGCCTCTTGTCGTTGGATCAAGGCCAAATTCGCGCGGATGTCGAGTACATCATCGACGGCGTGAAAGGCGGGCCCTCGTCGATCTGCAGCGTTGGAGTCGACCACGGCACGCCACGGGAAAACTTGCTCGCGGCGATGTCCCGCGTGAAGCAATACAATGACGAAAAAGCTTTGGAAGAAGGAGAATAACGGCGGTATGGAAAAAAAGGAAGAGAAGCGAGATCACATCTTGCCTTTGGATTTCTCGTTCACGTCCAGCCCGCGCGGATGGCGCGCATGTC